>JANYDZ010000081.1 GCA_025363375.1 Hyphomicrobiales bacterium | reverse complement strand
GCAGAGTAACATTGGCGGTCATGGCGCGCCAACCGACACCCGCGCTCAATGCTTCTGCAAAAAAGCCAACACCACCGCGTTGAAGATTTCCGGCTGCTCCCACGACACAGCATGGCCGGCCTCCGGCACAAGCGCGAATTCAGCGCCGGGAATTTTCGCGGCCCACAAACGCATCATCGACGGCGGCGAGACCGCGTCGGCGCCGCCGGCGACGACAAGCGTCGGCGTTTTTATCGTCGCCAGTTTTGCATAGGTGTTGGGCGTGCGCAGCGGCTGCAACTTCGCGCCGGCCTGCATGGAGCCATGGTCAATCTCGATCCAGCGCTTCACGCCCTCGGGATCGCCGCCGCGATAGGAGGGGCCGATCTCGCGATGATGCGCCGGCAACTTGCGGAAGCCTTCGAACTCGATGCGCAGGCGGTATTCGTCGATCTCTTTTTCCTTGAGTTGCAGGGAAGTCGCGGCCGCCACGAGGCTCAACAAGCGCGCCGGTTTCCACACGGCGTAATCGACAGCGTAGAATCCGCCGCCGGCAATTCCGAGCAGATGAAATTTCTCAAGTTTCAGATAATCCGCGAGAGCCTCGATATCGTCGGAAACCGCGCCTGGCCGCGCGCCCGCCGCCAAATCGGCGACGCTCTTGCCCCAGCCGCGCCGATCCAGGGCGACGACGCGATAACCGGCTTGCGCGAAGGGTTCGATCTGCGGCGCCCAGGATTCGACCGTTCCGGTGTTGGCGTGCAGGAGAACCAACGGAATTCCGGCGCCGCCGCTGTCGATATAATGCAGTTTGACGCCGGGCAAATCAACGAATCGGCCGGCGAAACTCTCGGTGGCGCGGCCGCCCGACATCGGCGTTGAAGACAAGATCAAAACTCCCAGAAACAACAGCGCGCGAACCCACATGGCTCCACTCCCGGCTTTCTGTTGGCGTCAGCGCCGCGTCGTGGATTGTTCGACCTGAACGGAACCGCCGACCTTGACGCAGGAGTTGAGGGAAGGCGCCCAGACAAACCCCGCCCCATAGGCGGCGCAGGATTTGGCGGCCGGCTTTTCCGCCGCGCGGCGCGAAGGCAATTCCGCCGCCGGGAGGGACACTCCGGCAAGCGACAGAAACGCCAGCGCGCACGCGCCCCGTGTCGCCGCCTTTCGCTTGATGGCTTCCATGGCAATCTCCCTGAAGTCCCGAGCCGGTGTCGCGGCGCCGTTTGTCGAAGAATTCCCGCATCCTGAAGAGCGCGCCACAGGGCGCGCAAATGTGCGCCCGTCTCCTCTCGATGAGGTCGGGGCGTCAGGGCCGTTGGACAATCCGCTTGCCCGCGTGATGATAAAGCGTTTCGCGCCAAATTGCACTTCGGCCTTTGGTCCCGCCTTCGCGCGGGAGGATTCCGCAGAACGCGCGGTGAGGCGACTGGTGGGCGGTGACGGTCTCGAACCGCCGACATTCTGCGTGTAAAGCAGACGCTCTACCAACTGAGCTAACCGCCCCAAAAGCGCTTTTACGTTCGTGGCCCCGTGAGGTAAAGGGCTGTCGTGCAAAGTCCTATTTCCCCAGGCTCTGCCGTCCTTTCTCGATATAATCCTGCATGAAGGCGGCGACGACCGGGTCCTTGGTCAGCTTCTCGCGGTAGAGTTTCTCGGTGGCGTCGTCGACGAGGTAGCGCGGCGAGAATTTGAGCAGCCGCTGGGTTTCCGCGCGGAACTCCTCGTCCTTGCTGATGCGGTCGAAGGCCATGCGCAGCGCGATTTCCGCTTCCTTCGGCGTGTTTGGCGGCAGCACGACGCTGCGCAGAAATGTGGTCCCGACGGTGTTGATGAGCGTATAGGCCTGCCACATCGGCCCGGTGGGATAAGCGCCCTTCTGCTGTTTGATGAACTCCTGATAGGTCGGCGCGGGAATGCCATCCGTATCGGGCGAGCGGATGAAATCGCCGCCCTGCGGCAAGCCGTCGTGCCAGAGCGGAATGACCTTGCCCTCCGCCACCATCGGCTCGATCTGGGTGCGATAGGTCGGCAGGGATTCCGGGTACAGTTCGATTTCGCGCTTCTCAACGGCCATGCGCGCCTCGTTCGAACCGGGATAATTGCTGAGATAACGGTATTTCAGGCCGAGCATGTCGAGTTGCAGGCGCAGGCGCAGGTCCTTGTCGGAATCGGGTCCAAGTCCGCCGATCCAGAAATTCGACGCCTTCATAATGTCAGCGGGAACTTTCAGCCCCGGCGCAATATCCGTGCGCGCATAGGCGACGGACACGCCCGGCCCTCCGGCGACAAAACCGAATTTCGCCACGTCAACCCGCACCGAGGGCGCCGCCACCGCGGCGTAGCTCGCCAGCGACGTGAAGAAGCCGACATTGAGCCCGTCGGGCGCGGCAATCTCGCCGAGCCAGTTGATGCCGACCGCGCCGCCCGCGCCCAGCATGTTGCGCACGACAATGGTCGGGTGTCCGTCGAGATGGCGTTGCAGATATTTTGCGGCCAGGCGTCCCTCAACATCGGTTGGTCCGCCCGCCGTGAAGTTGATGATGTAGCTGAGCGTTTTGCCGGCGTAGAAATCAGCCGCCTGCACCGGCATCGCGGAGAGCGAAAGAAAGACGGCGCAGGCGAGGCGCGTGACGTGAGCCGGCATGGATTTCTCCCTGGTTGCGGCGCCGCGAGCCGGCGCCGCTTGTTTGGCGCCCGGGTCAACGGATTGCGCGCGGTTAGTCTGCGCATCGGGAGCGACAGAAGCAAGCGCGCGGAAAAAGAAAGGGCCGCGACACCCTCTGGATGTCGCGGCCCGTACCATGCGTCGCAAGGCTCAGTGCGCGATGACGCCCGCGCCGTCTTCATCGACAGCGACGCCGACCTTCGGCAAGACCTCTTCCCAGACGATCGGCGTGGGCTGACGCACGAGAGCGTGCTTCAAGACCTCGTCCATGCGCGAAACCGGGACGATTTCCATAACATTCTTCACGTTGTCGGGGAGCTCCGCGAGGTCTTTGGCGTTCTCCTCGGGGATCAGCACCTTGGTGAGGCCGCCGCGCAACGCCGCCAGCAGCTTCTCCTTCAGGCCGCCAATAGGCAGCACGCGGCCGCGCAAAGTCACTTCGCCGGTCATGGCGAGGTTGCGATGCACGGGGATGCCCGTGAGCAGAGAGACGATCGCCGTCGCCATGGCGATGCCGGCGGAGGGACCGTCCTTGGGCGTCGCGCCTTCGGGCACATGGACGTGGATGTCGCGGCGCTCGAACAGAGGCGGCTCGATGCCGAAATCGACGGCGCGCGAGCGGACATAGGAAGCCGCCGCCGAAATCGATTCCTTCATCACATCCTTCAGATTGCCGGTGACCGTCATGCGCCCCTTGCCGGGCATCATCACGCCTTCAATCGTCAGCAGTTCGCCGCCAACTTCCGTCCAGGCGAGGCCTGTAACGGCGCCGACCTGATCCTCCAGCTCCGCCATGCCGAAGCGATATTTCGGCACGCCAAGATACTCGGCCAGAACCGTCGGCGTGACCGCGACCGACTTCTTCTTGCCGGTGACGATGTCCTTCACGGCTTTGCGGGCGAGGTTGGAGATTTCGCGTTCCAGATTGCGCACGCCGGCTTCGCGCGTGTAGCGGCGCACGATCGTTTGCAGAGCCTCGTCATCGATCGACCATTCGCTTACCTCCAGCCCGTGTTTTTTCAGCGAGGCGGGAATCAGGTGGGCCCTGGCGATTTCGATCTTCTCGTCTTCCGTGTAGCCGGCGATACGGATGATTTCCATGCGGTCCATGAGGGGCGCGGGGATGTTCAGCGTATTCGCCGTCGTCACGAACATGACGTTGGAAAGATCGTAATCGACCTCGAGATAATGGTCGTTGAACGTGCCGTTCTGTTCGGGGTCGAGCACTTCCAGCAGGGCCGAGGAGGGATCGCCGCGGAAATCCATGCCCATCTTGTCGATCTCGTCGAGCAGGAAGAGCGGATTTGACGTTTTCGCCTTGCGCATGGACTGGATGACCTTGCCTGGCATCGAGCCGATGTAAGTGCGCCGATGTCCGCGGATTTCCGCCTCGTCGCGCACGCCGCCGAGCGACATGCGCACGAAGTCGCGGCCCGTCGCCTTGGCGATGGACTTGCCAAGCGAGGTCTTGCCGACGCCCGGAGGGCCGACAAGGCACAGGATCGGACCCGTCAGTTTGTTGGCGCGCTGCTGCACGGCGAGATATTCGACGATGCGCTCCTTGACCTTGTCGAGGCCATAATGATCCTGGTTGAGGATCTTTTCCGCGGCGGAAATATCCTTCTTGATTTTCGAGGGCTTCTTCCACGGAATCGACAGCAGCCAGTCGAGGTAATTGCGCACCACCGTCGCTTCCGCCGACATGGGCGACATCTGACGCAGTTTCTTGACTTCGGCGGTCGCCTTGTCGCGCGCCTCCTTGGAGAGCTTTGTGTTCTTGATGCGCTCTTCGAGTTCGGCGATGTCGTCCTTGCCGTCCTCGCCGTCGCCGAGTTCCTTTTGAATCGCCTTCATCTGCTCGTTTAAATAATATTCGCGCTGGGTCTTCTCCATCTGGCGCTTCACGCGCGTGCGGATTTTCTTTTCGACCTGCAGGACCGAGACTTCGCTTTCCATCAGCGCAAGGCACTTTTCCAGACGATGGGCGACGGCCGGCATTTCCAGAATCGCCTGTTTGTCGGCGATCTTGACGGCAAGGTGGGAAGCCACGGTGTCCGCGAGTTTGGAAAAATCGCTGATCTGGCCAACGGCCGCGACAACTTCCGGCGACACTTTCTTGTTGAGCTTAACATAGCCCTCGAATTCGCTGACGACGGAACGGGCCATCGCCTCGACCTCGATCGTCTGGCCGGGGTCGTCGCCAATCACTTCGGCGGAAGCCTCGTAATAATCGTCGGTGCGGATGTAGTTGCGGACGCGCGCGCGCGCCGCGCCTTCCACCAGCACTTTCACAGTGCCGTCCGGCAACTTGAGCAGTTGCAGCACGGAAGCGATCGTGCCGGTCTTGAAAATGGTGTCGGTCGCCGGATCGTCATCGGCGGCATTCTGCTGCGTGGCGAGCAGAATGAACTTGTCCGCCTTCATGACCTCTTCGAGGGCGCGGATCGACTTCTCGCGGCCGACGAACAGCGGCACGATCATGTGCGGGAAAACGACGATGTCGCGCAGGGGGAGAACGGGGTAGTTCTCGATGGTGCCGGGGCTTGCAGGCGCGCGCTTCTGAGTAGTCATGATGTTCCTGTCCAAATCACCCCGTTGGCCGCCATGATGGCCAACCAACGGGCGAGGCGTCAATCCCCGGGAAGTCCGACTCGACTTCCAGCGAATATACGTCCCTGTTGCGAGGCCACAAAGGCGCCTCTTGCCGTCGCCAACTGAAATGGTGGGCAACTCGCCGGATTTCAAGCTTTTGCACAGAAAACGACGAATTCAACCCGTCCCTTTCCCGGCGTGTCGGCCAATGGAAGCGTTGCCGGGTGGACCGCAACAACAAAGGCTCCGAAAGCCGCGCGTCTGGGGCCTCTGATTTTACGCAAAGCGTTTCAGGCGCTGGCGGCCCCGCCGGCCTTCTCGCCCCGCTCGGAATAGATATAAAGCGGGCGCGCCTTGCCTTCGATGACCTCGGGGCCGATGACCACCTGTTCGACGCCGTCAAGACCCGGCAGGTCAAACATAGTGTCGAGCAGAATGCCTTCCATGATGGAACGCAGACCGCGCGCGCCGGTTTTGCGCTCAATGGCCTTCTTGGCGATCACGTTGAGCGCCTCGTCCTGGAAGGTCAATTCGGTGTTTTCCATCTCGAAGAGGCGCTGGTACTGCTTGACCAGAGCATTCTTGGGATCGGTGAGAATCTTTTTCAGCGCTTCCTCGTCGAGGTCTTCAAGAGTCGCGATAACGGGTAGCCGGCCGACGAACTCGGGAATGAGGCCAAACCTCAGCAAATCCTCTGGCTCAACCTGACGGAAGACCTCTCCGGTGCGGCGCTCGTCGGGGCCCTGAACCTTGGCGTGGAAGCCCATCGACGTGCCTTTGCCGCGCGCGGAAATGATCTTCTCAAGGCCGGAAAACGCGCCGCCGCAGATGAACAGAATGTTCGTCGTATCGACCTGCAGGAACTCCTGCTGGGGATGTTTGCGGCCGCCCTGCGGGGGAACGCTGGCGACGGTGCCTTCCATGATCTTGAGCAGCGCCTGCTGGACGCCCTCGCCCGAGACGTCGCGGGTGATGGAGGGATTGTCCGACTTGCGGCTGATCTTGTCGATTTCGTCGATATAGACGATGCCGCGCTGGGCGCGCTCAACGTTGTAATCGGACGCCTGCAGCAGTTTCAGGATGATGTTTTCCACGTCCTCGCCGACATAGCCGGCCTCGGTCAGGGTCGTGGCGTCGGCCATGGTGAAGGGCACATCGAGAATGCGCGCCAGCGTCTGAGCCAGCAGCGTCTTGCCGGTGCCTGTGGGGCCGATCAGCA
>JANYDZ010000074.1 GCA_025363375.1 Hyphomicrobiales bacterium | reverse complement strand
TACTGCCTTGTACACGGCCACCGCATCGTCGACTGCAGCCGGGAAATAAGCTTCGGGGGGCATTCGATAATCGACAGAGATTACCTTGTAATGACCGTCTCCCGCCATGATGAGGGCCTCGGGAATGCCCGACTCGCCTGGGAACAGCACATAACACCCGCCATGCAGGTGAATAAGGACCTTGTCTTTATTCTCGGCCGGGATCTCGGTCGGGGTGATGATATGCACTCTCACGCCGTCGATGATGGACGCCTCCGATTTCACGTTCAGCCGCTCCAGCATGGCTGGAATGGTCTTGACGGTGGCAGCGGCCTGTACGTCGGCGAAGGCGCGCGCCTCTTCACCCGTCTTCCAAAGTTTGTTCCAGTTCGGATTGAGCGGGGCGCCGATGAAGGCCTGCATGCCGGGACTGATGTCGGCGGTCGGGACCGGCAGGGCTTTCGCCGGCACGTCGAGTGGCGAAGGATCCGCCGCGAACCCCGTGGCGGGCAATAGAAATGCGCAAGCGAGCGTAGCGAGAAGGCGATAGTTGATCGTCATGGAGATATTCTCTCGAGTTTTGCGGAATTGTCATGGACGCTTCACCTGCATGGCCTGTCGCGTGAAGGAATTCAACGGCGGGAGCGCTCGCGGCGGGGCGGAAAGCCGTGCGCCCACGCGCCGCGATTTCAGCGGCCCGAAAATATCATTCCGAATTCAGGGCCGTTATTGAGCCGGCGATTGTCGGCGAGGACATGCAGAACGGTTCGAAAGCCGCTATGATTTGAGGCCGAGGAACCCATCATGCCCCATCCCGAGCCGGGGAACTCGCAGCCGATCGGCGAAATGCCTCTCATCGCCGGTATGATCGACGAGGCGCTGGACGACACCCGCGCCCACATCATGTATTCGGCCTGTAGGGCTGAGAGGGACGGAAAACCGACATAAGGGTTTTCAAAAGTCCCCTTCGGAAGTAGGATTGCGTAGGGGTCTGAGGCCGCGGTTTGCGACGGTTTCGGGGAGGGCGAAGTCGTATCGCCCGAGGAAATTGATATGTCGCCAAATCAGCGGAGAGAGGTGGGCGATATCGGCGTTGTCGCTGCTTGCGCCCTGAGCCGTGATTTGGCGAAGGGCTTCCTGCATGTAGACGGCGTTCCAATAGGCTATGGCGTTCCAATAGGCTATGGCGTTCAAGGCGAGGCCGAGGGCTCCGAGCTGCTCTTCTTGCCCTTGGCGAAGCGGGCTTCGGATTTCGCCACGTTCGCCGTGATGGACGCGCCGTGCGAGACGGTGGCGCAATTCCTGGCGATTGAGCTGGATGAGGATGCGTCGACGGAAGGCGGAATTGTCGACATAGCGCAGAATGTGGATGGTTTTGACGAAGCTCTCTTGGATCGCGGCAAGATGGCGCTCCCGTTGGCGGCTTCCAAAATAACCGCTCAGCGGCGCGTCGGGCTTCAAGGCGATCTGGCGAGCCAGCGTGGCGCGAACAGGCTTGGGAACTTCAGTCTCGCTATCGGGAAACGCCCCCAGAAAACGCGCGCTGCAAAGCATCAAAGCAAAGCCGAGACGATTGTGATCGCCGCGCAGCGTCTGGATGATCTCCTGATCGGCGACATCAAGATAAAAATGCCGGGCGAGTTGTTCTGGCGAAGGATTGCCAGCAAATCGAGCGTATCGTCGCCGCTGTTCATCGGTCAGAATCTGGATCGCCATTTTTCGCGAAACTCCATGGTTTTGCGAAGCCGAGGCGCGCAACGCAAAATCAAGGCGCTATCTCTCGCAAAAAGCCACCGCGAAACAGAAGACTTTCGCAGGTGTTTTTGCAATGGGCGCGAGGTCGCGGCATGAAGCTTGGCTACGCCCGCGTCTCCACCGAGGACCAGACCCTCGATCTCCAGCGGCCTCGCCTCGTGGCCGTCGGGTGTGAGAAACTGTTCGAGGAGAAAATCTCCGGAGCCAAGCGCAATCGTCCCGCGCTTGAAAAGCTTTTGGGCGAGGTCCGCAAAAAGGATATTTTGGTCGTCACCCGGCTCGACAGGTTGGCGCGCTCGACCGTCGAGCTTCTTGCCATAGCAGAGCTATTGAGAGAAAAAGACACGGGATTACAGTCGCTTGATGAGCCATGGGTCGATACCGAAAGCCCATCTGGGCGGATGATCTTGACGGTCTTCGCCGGCATTGCCGAATTCGAGCGCGCCCTTATTCGACAGCGAACGAGGGATGGTCTTGTCGACGCCCGCAAGCGCGGCGTTGCCTTCGGCAGACCCCCAAAAATGCGACCGGATCAACAAGCGCTCGTGCGCGAACTCATCAATCGGGGGCAGTCCATCAGCCAGATCGCCAGGACCTTCAATGTCCATCCCGCAACCATCTATCGCTGCCGCGAAGCGTCAGAGGGCTTGTGAACTCCTTATGTCGGTTTTCCGTCCCCCTCAGCCGCACAGGCCGTCAGTCCGTCGGCTTTTGTCGAAGAAGCTGTGGACGAAGTCCGCGCCAGCTTCGAACGCCTGTGCCTGACGGCCGGGTTGGCCACTCTCTGCGGGATGATGGAGGAAGACGCGGCGCGGCTCTGCGGCCCGCGCCATGGTCGCGGCGACGACCGGTCCGGTCATCGCTGGGGCAAAACGAAGGGGAAGATCGGCTTTCACGGCGGCAAAGTCGAAATCGAACGTCCTCGCGTGCGCGCCCGTGGCGGTGATGGGCCAGAAC
>JANYDZ010000035.1 GCA_025363375.1 Hyphomicrobiales bacterium | reverse complement strand
GCCACGGTCGCGTCGGTGTTCGCGATCTTGTTCTCGTTCACGACGACGACGAAATTGCGCTTCTGGCGCTTCGTGTCGTGGACGAAATTCGGCACGGCCACGTCGTACAGCGGAAAAGTCGTGTGCGCGCCCATGAATTCGGGCAGCATGATGCGGCCAAGCTCCGGCGCGCGCAGATTTTCCGGCGTCGGATCCGCCGCGCCCTTCAGCAGCTTCTCGCGATCGACGATCTGCCCGACGCCGCGCGCGTTGGTGCCGTAGCCGAAGAACACGCGGTTGCCTTGCGGGCCCGTCGAGATCGGGCCGTGAATCTGGCCGGGGTTGTAGCCCTTCTGGTCGGCCTTCTGCTCGGTCAGGCCGAATTCGCGGATTTTCACGGGTTTGGCCGGGTCGCTGAGATCGTAGATGTGGGTGACGCGCGAGGCGCGCCACACGGCGGGATCGCCGCTGCCGGGCAAATAGGCGATGCCCGTGTCGCATTCCCAGAAATTCTTGTGCGTCGATTTGAAGCCGCCGATGACGGCGATGCGCACGGGCTTTTCGGGAATCGTCACGTCCCAGACCTCGTTGGCGGATTCGCCGTAGCTGCGCAAAAAATAGGTCTTGCTCTTGTCGCCCTTCGGCAGGGTCGCGCCGTCGCACACCCGCGACATCTGCGCGCCGCCGGTCTCGCGGCCCGGCACTACGAGGCCTTTTTCGCCGGGAATGTGAAACAGCAGTTTCGGCTTTTTCACGTCGGTGACGTCGAGGATCGAGGTGCCGTTTTCCTCCATCTGTCCGTTCAACGGATTGACCATGCGCCCGCCGTGATGGCCGATATAGGCGATCCAGCGGTTTCCCTGTTTGTGAATGGTGGGCTGATAGGCCGTGCGCGCGGCAAGATCATGGGAACCGACGAGGCGGACGTTTTTGGCGGCGCCTTTGCCTGGCAGGATTTTGGCGGCGGCGGGCGCCGCCGCCATGAGCGCGATGGCGGAGACGAAACAGGCCGCCCGTTGAAGCTTCAACATATGATCCCCTGAAACTTTTTTTTTGATTTCGCCCCGCGCGGGAGGCGTTGAAGGAACGACGGCGCCTGGAACCGGACGAAATTCGCCGCGCGAAGTTTCGCTCGCGTTCCCGGCTCTGATCGACGCGCCTGACCCGCTACTGATTGAGCAGCGGGATCGTCTTGTAGTCCTGCGTCTTCGGCTGCGACGACAGCCAGGCGTGAATGTCGGCGAACTGCGCGTCGTTGAGGATCGTCGCCGTATAGGCCGGCATCTGCCCCGTCGAATTGCGCACGAAATTCATCATGGCGTCGAGCGGCAAGGGGTCGGGCGCGAGTTTCGGCCCGGAATTGCCGCCCTGACCAAACGTGCCGTGGCACGACTGGCACTGGAACTTGACGAAGTATTCCTTGCCCTTGACGGCGTCGGCGGCGGCGGCCGCGGACACGCCGAGGAACAGACCCGCGGCAAACGCCGCGGGAGCAAAGAGATTGAACATTTTCATTCTTGTGTTTCCCTCAGCGCGGCTGTGTGATGACGTCGATGAGCACGGGTTCTTTCGCCTTGACCATCGCGAGGCCGCGTTTCAGCGCCGGGCCAAGATCGTTCGGATTGGTGATCGGCCCGATTCCGGTCATGCCCATGGATTTGGCCAGCGAGACAAAATCGACGAAGGGATTGTCGATGGTCGTGCCGATATGGGCGTTTTCGATGCCGCGGTTGCGCCGGTTGCCCATGCGCTGCACGTGCATCACTTCCTGGTGATAGGCGCGGTTGTTGTGCATGATGTTGAGGATGGGGATGTTGTGGTGCACCGCCGTCCAAAGGGCGCCCGGCGCGAACATGGCGTCGCCGTCGTTCTGGAAGTTGACGGGGATGACGCCGTTGCCCATGGCCTTGTGGCCAAGCGCGCCGCCGACCGCCGCCGGCAGGCCGTAACCGACGCCCGAGCCGCCCGAACCGCCGATGAACTGGTGGTACTTGTCGAAATTCCAGATGCGGTGCGGCCAGTTTGAGAGCGACGAATCGCGCGACACCATGCCCCAGTTCTCATCCTTGATGACGGCCCACGTTTCGGCGCAAAGACGCGCCGTCGAGATCGGCTGCGAATCCCAGGCGATCGCCGCGGCCTGCATCAGACGCTCCTTCGTCTGCATGAACGCCTTTTTCAGTTCCTCGCCGCGTTTCGCGCCGGCGGTCTTCTGTTCGCCCGTCAAGGCCCGCTTTACTTCCTCGATCAGCATCGGCAGCGTCACTTCCGTATCGGCGCCGATGGACACGTCCGCCGTCTGGAAGCGCTGGAACTCCTGGTAGTTGGCGCGGATGTAGAGATCCTGCGTCGAGATCGTGATGATCTTGGCGTCGGGCTTGGCGCGCCGCGTCTGTGTTCCCACGATATTGTCGGTCATGCCGTTGATGACGCCCCAGAAATCGTTGACCTCGAGGCCGATGATCACGTCGGCGGAGGCGGTGACGATGCGGCCGCGCTCGGTTTGATTGAGGGGATGACGGCTCGGGAAGTTCTGCCGGCCGAAAAGGTCCAGCACGCCGGCGTTGAGCGTCTCGGCGAGTTCGACGAGCAAAGCCTGGCCCTTGGCCGTGCGCGCCGCGCGGTCGACGACGATGAGCGGATTTTGCGCGGACGCGAGAAGGCGGGCGGCCTCGCGCACGGCGTCCGGATCGCCCGCCGGCTGCGAGGTCGGAACGTATTTGGGAATCGACAGCTTCGCGCCTTCGGGGATCGGATGATCCTGCAGATGGCCGTCGAGCGAAATACACACCGGCTCCTGCGGCGCGGTCATGGCGATCTTGTAGGCGCGCACCGTCGATTCGGCGTAGTGCTGCAACGACACCGGCTGATCGTCCCATTTGGTGAAATCGCGGATCATCGCCAGCGGGTCCTGCGCGGCGTGGGTGGTTGGCACGCTGGGTAGACGATCGGCGGCGTCCGTGTGGTTGCCGGAGAAGATGATCATGGGCACGCGGTCGCACCACGCGTTGTAGACCGCCATGGAGGCGTGCATGATGCCGACCGTGCCGTGGAACAGGCAGCCCATCGGCTTGCCCGTGACCTTGGCGTAGCCATGCGCCATGCCGGTGCCGGTTTCCTCGTGCATCACGGTGAGCAACTCGGGCTTTTGCCCTTCCTTGTAGTTGATCAGCGATTCGTGAATGCCGCGGCAGCTTGAGGCGGGATTGGTGACGATATGTTCGATGCCGAGCGAGCGAATCACATCGACCATGAAATCGCTGCCGGGCGTGCCGGGATAGGTCGCGACCGGTCCGCCGAGCGCGGCGAATTCCAGATTCATTTCCCGCGCGGTGGGAGCCAGCGCGGCGGGCACGCGCACGGCGGCCTGCGCTTTGCCGCTTGTCGCATCCGCGCCGGGCGCTGCGACGGCGGCGCCGGCGACGGCCGCGCCTGTCAAGAATTTGCGACGGTCAACTTGCGGCTTCAGATCGTCCATTTTGGTTCCCTCCGGATTTGTTGGCGACGTTCGTGGCGGCGAATTCCGCGCGCAGACTATCATTCCGGCGGAACCGCGCAAGCCGGCCTTCAGGCCGGCCTTCAGGCCTTCAAACAGGCCTTCGCCAACGCCTGGAACGCCCGCGCCCGGTGCGACAGCGCGCGCGAGCCGTCGGCGGGCAGCCCGTGTTTCTCGTCCGCGCTCATCTCGCCGAACGTGCGGGTGTGGCCGTCGGGCAGGAACAGCGGATCGTAGCCAAAGCCGGATGCGCCGCGCGGCGGGGCGACCAACACGCCGTCGACGCGGTCCTCGAATATCTCCGCGTGTCCATCGGGCCAGGCGATCGCGAGCGCGCTGACGAAATGAGCGCGGCGCGTGTCCGGGCTGAGGCAGCCGCGCTCCTGCAGGCGCGCTTCGATCAAAGCCATGACGGCGGGATAAGTCCCGGCCTCGCGCGCCCAGCGCGCCGAATGGACGCCCGGCTGACCGTTGAGGGAGGAAACGCAGAGGCCCGAATCATCGGCGAAGGCGGGCAGGTTCGTGGCCCTCGACGCGGCTTCCGCCTTGATCAGCGCGTTGGCGGCGAACGTGTCGCCGGTCTCCTCGGGCTCGGGCAGTTTCAACTCGCCGGCGGAGACGCATTCAACGCCGTGAGGCGCCAGCAATTCGCGCATCTCGCGCAATTTGCCTTCGTTGTGCGTGGCGACGACGACGCGGCCTTCGAGACGGCGATGCATGGTTTAACCCTGGCTGACGGCGGCTTTCTGCATGTCCACGAGTTTGCCGATGCCGTTGCGCGCCAGATTCATCAACGACTGCAGCTCCGCCTCGCTGAATACGGCGCCCTCGGCGGTCGCCTGCACTTCCACCAGCCCGCCTTTGCCGGTCATGACAAAATTCGCGTCGGTCTCCGCGTTGGAATCCTCGTCGTAGTCGAGATCGAGAACCGGCGCGCCTTTATATATGCCGCACGAAACGGCCGCCACATGATCGCGGATCGGCATGTCCTTGATCATCGAACGCTTGTGCATCCACTTGAGGCAATCGTGCAGCGCCACAAATCCGCCGGTGATCGACGCCGTGCGCGTGCCGCCGTCGGCCTGTAGAACATCGCAGTCGACGACGATTTGCCGTTCGCCCAGGCCCGGCAGATCGACGACCGCGCGCAGCGAGCGGCCAATCAGCCGCTGGATTTCCTGCGTGCGGCCCGACACCTTGCCGGAGGTCGATTCGCGGCGCGTGCGCGTGTTCGTCGCGCGCGGCAGCATGGAATATTCCGCCGTCACCCAGCCGCGCCCCTGGCCGCGCAGCCACATCGGCGGCTTGTCTTCGAGGGAGGCGGTGCAGAGCACGTGGGTATGGCCGAATTTGATGAAGCAGGAGCCTTCGGCGTGCCGCGCCACATTGCGTTCGAAGCTGACGGCCCTGAGTTCGTCGGGCGCGCGTTTGGAGGGTCGCATGTCGTTTCCTTGAGCGGTGGTCCGGCGCTTCTAGGCGGTTGGCTCCGGGGTGGCAACCTGAGCGTTGAACTTGCCGCGCAATCGGTCTAGCTGATGACGGCAAGCGAGGTTTCCACCCGGAACCTGAATGGACATGCACGGGAGTCTCACTTTGAACAAGCGCGCTCAGGTCATCATTGTCGGCGGCGGCCCCGTGGGCGTCGGCCTTGCCGTCGATCTGGGGATGCGCGGCGTCAGCTGCGTCCTGGTTGAACGCCGCGTCGGCATGCACAAAATTCCGCGCGGGCAAAACCTTACCCAGCGCACCCTGGAGCGTTTCTTTTTCTGGGGCTGCGTCGATGAATTGCGCGCGGCGCGCCTGCTGCCGCCGGAGGTGCCGGCCGCCGGCATCACCGCCTATGAGAGCCTGGTGAGCGAGCACTGGCACGCCTTCGCCGGGCGCGAAGCCGTGGGCCAATACTATTTCCAGAAGAACGACCGCATGCCGCAATATCTGCTGGAAGGCGTGTTGCGGCGCAGGATGGAGAAGCTGCCGCTCGTCGAGCCGCGTTTCGGCTGGGTCGCGCGCGGCGTTGAGCAGGACGCGTCGGGCGTGCGCGTCGCCGTCGAGAACGAGGCGGGCGACGGCGCGGGCGAAGTGCTTGAGGCCGATTACGTCGTGGGCTGCGACGGCGGCCATTCCATTGTGCGCGAACTGGCCGGCATCAAGCGCGGCGGTTCGGATTTCGATCAGGTGATGCTGCTCACGGTTTTTCGTTCGCGCGAACTCAGCGAAGGCTTGAACGCGCGCTACCCGATGTGTTCGACGTACCGGGTGCTGAGCCCCGAACTCAATGGCTATTGGCAATTCTTCGGCCGCATCGATCCCGACGAAGGCTGGTTCTTTCATTCGCCCGTGCCAAGCGACACGACGCGCGAGAATTTCGATTTCGCGGCGTTGTTGCACAAGGTCGCGGGCTTTAAATTCGCCTGCGAATTCGATCACGTCGGCTTCTGGGATCTGCGCGTCGCGGTGGCGGAGGAATATCGCAAGGGCCGCGTCCTGATTGCCGGCGACGCCGCTCACTCGCATCCCCCCTACGGCGGGTTCGGCCTCAACAACGGGCTTGAAGACGCCGCCAACCTCGGCTGGAAGCTCGCGGCGCGCCTGCAAGGCTGGGGCGGCGAGACCCTTCTCGACTCCTACGACGACGAGCGCCGGGCGGTCTTCAAGCAAATCGGCGAAGAGTTCATCGCCGAGCGCGTCAAATGGGAAGGCGAGATGATCAATCGCCATGATCCCGTCAGGGAACCCGAAGCTTTCCGCGCAACCTGGGCGGCGTTGAAGTCCGACAGCGCTTCGATCATTCTCAACTACGAACCCAACTACGAAGCCTCCGCCGTTCTGTTTGGCCCGCCCGGCGGCGTCAACGCGGCGCGCGGCGAATACATGTTCAAGGCGCGCGCCGGCCATCACATCGCGCCGCGCGCGCTCGCCTGCGGCCGCAACGTGTTCGAGGCGTTCGGCGACGGGTTCACGCTGCTGGCGTTCGGCGTCGACGACGCCGCGGTCGCGCCTTTCGTCGAAGCGGCGCGCGCGCGGAAAATTCCGCTGAAAGTCGTTCGCGACGAATATTCCGGCGGACGCGAGGACTACGAAGCGCGCCTTGTGCTGGTGCGCCCCGATCAATATGTGGCGTGGACGGGAGACGCCGCGCCCGCCGACGCGGACGCTGTGATGCGCAAGGTGGCGGGCGTCGATTAAAGACGCCGCTATTTCTTCTCGTGCCGCCGGTAAAAATCGCCCGCCAGCGCGAAGGCCCGGCGCGACTCGCCAAGCCTTGCGCTCTGCTGCATGAAGCCGTGGTGCAGGCCTTCATGCACGTTCACTTCATATGCGCAGCCGACGTCTTCCAGCCGCTCGGCCATCTTGATCGTATCGCACAGCAAAGGGTCCATGCCCGAGGCGTTGAGGTAGATCGGAGGCAGGCGGGCAAGCTGCGCCTCGCTGGCGCGCACCGGGCAGAGCAGGGCGTCCTGACGCGGCTGGCCCGGCGTTTCCGGCGGCGCGTACATGTCCCAGAATTTCGCCATGCCGGGACGCGAAAGGCCAAAGCCCAAAGCGAAGCGCAAATAGGAGGGCGTGTCGATGTCGTCGTCGAAGACTCCGTAAAAGCACATGCCCAGGCCCGGCGCGCGGCGGCCCACTTGCTGCTCATGCAGGATTGTCGCCAGCGTGAGATTGCCGCCGGCGCTGTCGCCGCAGCAGCTCAACGGCCCCTTGAATCCCGCATCCGTTTCCGCCCGCGCCACGATCCAGCGCCACGCCGCGACGCAATCGTCGAGCGGCGCGGGATAGGGATTTTCCGGCGCGAGGCGATAATCGACGTAGAGCACGCGCTTCTTCGTCTCGACCGCCAGCAGGTACGCGAGGCGCGCGTGCGAAACGATGTCGCCGAACACCCAGCCGCCGCCGTGGATGAACATCAGGCAGCCCGGTTCGGCGTTGAGCGGCGTGATCAACTCGCACAAAACAGGCGGCGCGCCCTTGAGACCGGGCGCGCGCAACCGCTCGGCGCCCGCGACCTCGGGCAAATCGGCGTTGGTGCGCACGGCGGTTTTCGCGCGCCACATGCGCATTTCATTCACCGGCACGGTGGCAAGGTCGGGCACGCCCATTTCCTTGTCCTGGGCGGCGAGAAATTCGAACAACGCTTGCATTTCTGCCGTGCGTTGCACGTTCGGCGAGGTAAGCCGCGCGACGTCCAGCCGTGTCGCCGATGTGTTCAATTCAGCCTCCAGAAATCCATAGATGTGTCGCGAAACACGCGGGGCGCGTCAAGCCAGGGGCACCCGGTGTTTCGCCACGGGGATCATCGCGCGCACTTTTTTGACGCGCGCCGGATCAACCCGCCCGGCGACATAACCTACGCCGTCCGACGCGCGCGCGACCACGTGCCCCCAGGGATCGACCAGCATGGAATGCCCCCAGGTGGCGCGCGGCTCGTTGCCCTGCATATGCGTTCCCGCCTGAGCGGAGGCGGCGAAATAGACTTCGTTCTCGATGGCGCGCGCGCGGATGAGCGGCTCCCAATGGTCTTTGCCCGTCTGCAAGGTGAAGGCGGCGGGCAGCGCGATCATTTCCGCCCCCTTGTCGGCGAGCGCCTGAAACAGCGCGGGGAAGCGCAAGTCGTAGCAAATCGAGCAACCAACGGCGACGCCCTCGCAATCGTAGACGACGACGGCGTCGCCGGGCATCATCGAGGCGGACTCATTATATTGCGCGCCATCGGGCGCGGTGATGTCGAACATGTGTATCTTGCGGTAGCGGGCGATCTCCGCGCCCTCGCGGTTGAACACAAGCGTCGTGTTGCCGACGCGCCTTTCGCCCTCGATTTTTTCAAGAATCGAGCCCGCGTGAATGAAGATCGCGTGTTGTTTCGCGAGGCCCTGAAGCATCGTGTAGGCGGGGCCGCCGGGGATCGTCTCCGCCGCGGCGCGTTTCTGCTCGCCGGTGCCGCCCATGAAGTCGAAAACTTCCGGCAGGCAGATCCAGTCGGGTTTTTCTTCGGCGACCGCCTGCTCGATCAATCCGCGCGCGGCCTGGAGATTGGCGGCTTTGTCGGAGCCGGAATTCATCTGGATAAGGGCGACTTTCATGCGCGTTCCCCGTTCAATTGACGCTTTCAAGCGCCAGCGCGATGCCTTGCCCCACGCCGATGCACATGGAGGCCAGCGCCCGCCGCGCCTTGCGGTCGTTCATCTCAAGCGCGGCGGACAGCGCGATGCGCACGCCCGACATGCCCAGCGGATGGCCGATCGCAATGGCTCCGCCGTTTGGGTTCACATGCTCGCAATCGTCGGGCAAGCCGAGCCCGCGCATACAGGCGAGGGCCTGCGCCGCGAAAGCTTCGTTGAATTCGATCAATCCGAAATCGGCAATCTTCAGCCCCAGCCGCGCCATCAGCTTTTGCGTCGCCGGCACCGGCCCATACCCCATGATGCGCGGCGGCACGCCCGCCGTTGCCATGCCGGAAATTTTCGCCAGCGGCGCAAGTCCGTATTTCTCCGCCGCCGCGCGCGACGCCACGATCACGGCCGCCGCGCCGTCGTTGAGGCCGGACGCGTTGCCCGCCGTCACGGAGCCGCCCTTGCGGAAAATCGGCTTCAAGGCGGCAAGCTTGTCGAGCGTGGTCTCGCGCGGATGCTCATCCTGCGACACGCTTGTGACGTTGCCCTTGCGGTCGGCGAGCGCATAGGGCGCGATCTCGCGCGCGAGGCGGCCGGACTTGATGGCGCGCGAAGCGTTGTTCTGGCTGCGCAAGGCGAAACAATCCTGATCCTCGCGGGAAATCCGCTGTTCTTCGGCGAGGTTTTCCGCCGTCTCGCCCATGGCGTCGACGCCATAGGCGGCTTTCAGCGCGGGGTTGACGAAGCGCCAGCCGAGCGTCGTGTCGAAAATTTCGGGATTGCGCGCGAAGGCTTCGCTCGCCTTGCCCATCACAAACGGCGCGCGCGACATGCTCTCGACGCCGCTGGCGATGGCGACGTCGATCTCGCCCGCCTTGATCGCGCGCGCGGCGCCGCCGATGGCTTCCAGACCGGAGCCGCAGAGGCGGTTGACGGTTACGCCGGGAATTTCAAGCGGCAGTCCCGAAAGCAACAAGCCCATGCGCGCGACATTGCGGTTGTCCTCGCCCGATTGATTGGCGCAGCCGGCGAACACTTCGTCTACGGCGGAGGCGGGCAGACCGGGCGCTTTCGCCATCACGGCTTTGATGACGTGCGCGAGCAGATCGTCCGGACGCGCGCCCGCCAGCGCGCCGCCGTAACGCCCGACCGGCGTGCGCGCGCCGGCGCAGAGATAGACTTCGGTCATGACGGGCTCCGTGCGGGATTATGCGTTGAACTGATAGGCGGCGCGGGCGGCGGGGGTCAAGGCGCGGCCAGGTTACACCTTTGGCGCGACGGCTTCGCGCGCAAGGGCTCCACAAATCGCGCCCGTCAAAATCTTCAGATCGCTTTCCGCAATCGTCAACGCCGGCGTCAGATAAACAATCTTCCCGAACGGCCGCGCCCACACGCCGCGCTCGATCAAACGCCGCTGCAACGCGGCTCGATCCGGTTCCTTCCCAAATTCCACCACGCCGATCGCGCCCATGACCCGCACGTCGGCGACTCCAGGCGCGCGGCGGCAAGGCTCCAGCCCCGCCGCGAGCATCGCGGATATCCGCGCGGCCTGCTCCAGCCGCGGCTCGCGTTCGAACAAATCGAGCGAGGCGTTCGCCGCCGCGCAGGCGAGCGCGTTGCCCATGTAGGTCGGCCCATGCATCAGCGCATGCGCGGGATCGTCGGACCAGAAGGCGTCGAAGACTTTTTTGCGCGCCACGGTCGCGGCGAGCGGCAGCGTGCCGCCGGTCAGCGCTTTCGACAACGTGACGATGTCGGGGACAACGCCCGCGGCTTCGCAGGCGAACATGGTTCCGGCGCGGCCAAAGCCGGTGAAAATCTCGTCGAAGATCAGCAGCAGGCCGAATTCGTCGGCGAGCGCGCGCAGACGGCGCAACACTTCGGCGTCGTGAAACAACATGCCGCCCGCGCCTTGCACAAGCGGCTCCACAATGACCGCCGCGAGTTCATGCGCGTGAATTGTCAAGGTCGCGCGCAAGGCCGCTTCGCCCGCGGCGTCGCGCGGCAGGTCGGCGATGACGTGTTCGGCGAGCGCGCCCTTGAACAGCGCGTGCATGCCTTCGTCGGGATCGCACGCCGCCATCGTCGCGAACGTGTCGCCGTGATAGGCGCCGCGAAAGGTCAGCAATTTACGGCGCCCCGCGACGCCGCGGTTCATCCAGTATTGCATCGCCATTTTGATGGCGACCTCCACCGCGACGGAGCCCGATTCCGTGAAAAACACCCGCTCAAGATCGCCCGGCAGCAGCGCCGCGAGGCGCGCGGCGAGACGGTAGGCCGGCTCATGCGCGAGCCCGCCGAACATCACGTGCGGCATTTTTTCGAGCTGCGCGCGCACGGCGTCGGCGATATGCGGATGATTGTAGCCGTGGCACGCCGTCCACCAGCTTGCGATTCCATCGACGAGCTCGCGCCCATCGGCCAGATGAATGCGCGAGCCCCGCGTGCGCACAACCGGCAAGGGCGCAAGAGCGTGCTTCATCTGCGCATAGGGCAGCCAGACGTGGGCCGCGCCGCGCGCAAGCCATTCGGGGTCAGCGGGTTCCGGCTTGGCCATCGCTCTTCATGCCGAGGCGGGCCAACAAGGCGGCGTCGCGGTCCCCGCCGGGATTGGGCGTCGTCAGCAGGCGGTCGCCGCTGAAAATCGAATTGGCGCCGGCGAGGAAACACAGGGCCTGCGTCTCGTCGCTCATGTCTTCGCGCCCGGCCGAGAGCCGCACCATGGAGCGCGGCATGGCGACGCGCGCGACCGCCACGGCGCGCGCAAAATCGATGGGGTGCACGCGCGCCTCGCCCATGAGGGGCGTGCCCTCGACCTGCACCAGCAGGTTGATCGGCACGCTTTCGGGATGCGTCGGCAATGTCGCGAGCGCGTGAATCATGCCGACGCGGTCTTCGACCTGTTCGCCCATGCCGACAATGCCGCCGCAGCACACGCTCATGCCGGCGCCGCGCACATGGGCGAGCGTGTCGAGCCTGTCCCGCCAGGTGCGCGTGGTGATGACCTGCGCATAAAACTCGGGCGACGTGTCGAGATTGTGATTGTAATAATCAAGGCCCGCGCCTTTCAGCTTTTGCGCTTGCGGCGCCGTCAACATGCCCAATGTCATGCAGGTTTCGAGGCCGAGCCGCTTTACCTCCTCGATCACGCCGCAGAGCTCCGCGATGTCGCGGTCCTTTGGCGCGCGCCAGGCGGCGCCCATGCAGAAACGCGTGGCGCCGCTTTCGAGAGCTTCGCGCGCGGCGGTCAGAATCGTCTCCCGATCCAGCAATTTCGACGCCTTGAGCCCCGTGTCGTAGCGGGCGCTCTGCGGGCAATAGGCGCAATCCTCGGGGCAGCCCCCGGTCTTGATGGAGAGCAGCGTCGAGATCTGGACTTTCGTGGGATCGAAGAAGCGGCGATGCAGGCTTTGCGCCTGAAACATCAGCTCGGCGAACGGCAGTTCGAACAGGCCGCGAATTTCCGCGCGGGTCCAATCGGAGCGCACGACGGCGGGATCGGCGCGGCGCAGGCTGGAATCAACGGCGTTCATCTGCGGGCTCTTGGGGGGTGCTCTTGGGGAGTGCTCTTGGTTGCGCGGCCCTACATGCCTCTTTAGGGTCCCCGGGGCAAGCGCGTCCCGCGCCGGGTTCCCAAACTTTCTGATGGCAACAAGACTTTCTGGCGACACATGACCTCCATCGACGATTTCGCGCGCGGCAAGCTTGCAGAACTCGAGGCGCGCCATCTCAGGCGGGCGCTGATCCCCACCTTGCGCGAGGATGGCGTTCACCTTCTGCGCAACGGGCGCCGCCTCGTCAGCTTTTCCTGCAATGACTACCTCAACCTCAGTCGGGACGCGCGGGTGCGCGCCGCCGCCAAGGCCGCCATCGACGCCCACGGCGCGGGCGCCTGCGCCTCGCGGTTGGTCACCGGCGATCATCCCCTGCTGAGCGAACTGGAAGCGCGGCTCGCGGCTTTCAAAGGCGCCGAGGCGGCCTGCGTGTTCGGCTCCGGCTATCTCGCCAACGTCGGAGTCATTTCGACGCTTGTCGGCAAGGCCGATCTTGTGCTGCTCGACGAGCTGGTGCATTCCTCCGTCTGGACGGGCGCGCGTTTGTCGGGCGCGAAGACGGAGGCGTTTCGACACAACGACGTCGGCGACGCGCGGCGTTTGTTGCGCGAGCGCCGCGCGGCCGGCGTCAATTGCCTGATCGCGACCGACGGCGTCTTTTCCATGGACGGCGATCTTGCGCCCGTTGGCGCGCTTTCGGCGCTGGCGCGCGAACACGGCGCCTGGCTGCTGGTCGACGACGCGCACGCGATCGGCGTGATCGACGGCGGACGCGGCACGACGGCGGGGCATGAAGTCGCCCTGCAAATGGGCACGTTGTCGAAGGCGCTCGGCTCCTACGGCGGCTATGTCTGCGCGTCCGCCGCGGTGATCGACTTCATCAAGACGCGGGCGCGGACATTCGTCTATTCGACGGGCCTGCCTCCGGCCAGCGCCGCCGCCGCGATCGAGGCCCTGCGCATCGTCGAGGCGGAGCCCGAACGCGTCGCAAAACCGCTTGCGCACGCGCGCCTATTCACGCGCCTTCTGAACCTGCCGGAGGCGCAAAGCTCCGTCGTGCCTATCGTCGTTGGCGAGCCCGCGCGCGCCGTGGCGCTGTCGAAAGCGCTGGAAGACGACGGCTTTCTTGTCGGCGCCATTCGCCCGCCGACCGTGCCGCCGGGCACGTCGCGGCTGCGCGTGACGTTCACCGCGGAACATGGGCGCGACGACATCGAACGGCTGGCGCGTTGCCTGCGGATTCGCATGCGGGCTTTGGCCGCATGAGCGCGGTTTTTATCGCGGGAACGGGCACGGACGTCGGCAAGACGTTCGTCGCAGCCGCGCTGCTGAAATACCTGCGCGCGAACGGCGTGCCCGCGGCCGCCCTGAAACCGGTTGCGAGCGGATATGATCCGCGCGCGCCCGCCGCGAGCGATGCCGGCGTTCTTCTCGCCGCCATGGGCGTCGCCATCGACGAAGCCGCCATCGCCTCGATCTCGCCGTTCCGCTTCGCCGCGCCGCTCGCGCCCGATATGGCGGCCCGGCGCGAAGGCGTGATTTTGCGGCTGGAGGATGTCGTCGCCTTCTGCCGCGCGCGCGTGGCATCGGCGGCCGCGCCGCTGTTGATCGAGGGCGTCGGCGGCATCATGTCTCCCGTCGCCGAAGGCGCGACGGGGCTCGATCTGTTGCGCGCGTTGGGTTGCCCCGCGCTGCTTGTGGCCGGCTCCTACCTCGGAACCATCTCGCACGTCCTGACCGCGATCGAGGCCGCCGCGCGCGCCGGCGTCGCGATCCAGGCGGTCGTGGTCAACGAAACCTCCGGCGCCGGCGCGACTCTCGAAGAAACGTGCGCGGCGCTCGGACAATTCGCGCGCGGAACTCCGGTCATAGCCATGCCCCGCCACGCGGCCGCGCGCGGCGGGAGCCTTGAAGAGGTCGCCCGCGTCTGCGGATTTACGCGTGAAGGGCGCGCTTGAATGCGGCCTGCGCGCGTGCCAAGAAAACGCCCCGCGCCAATGAAGAGACGCTGCAATGTCCCAATCCCAATACGTCCTCGCTCTTTCGTGCCCCGACAGGCCCGGGATCGTCGCGGCGGTCTCCAGTTACCTCTACGAGCGCGGCTGCAACATTCTCGACGCCCAGCAATTCGACGCGGCGGAAACCGCGGTGTTTTTCATGCGCGTGGTTTTCGCCGTGGGCGACAAGGGCGACTTCGCCGGCTTGCGGGAGGATTTCGCGCCGATCGCCGGAAATTTCGACATGGACTGGCGCGTTCATGCCCGCTCCGACAAAAAACGCGTGATGATTCTCGCGTCCAAATTCGACCATTGCCTCGCCGACCTGCTGTATCGCTGGCGCATCGGCGAGTTGAACATGGATATCTCGTCGATCGTCTCCAATCATCCGCGCGGGACCTATGCCCACCTCGATATCAACGATCTTCCATTCCATCATCTGCCGGTGACAAAGCAGACCAAGATGGAACAGGAGGCGCAGCTCTGGACGCTGATCCGCGAGACCAATACGGATGTCGTCGTGCTGGCGCGCTACATGCAGATCCTGTCGGACGGGCTCACCGCGAAACTTGCGGGCCGCTGCATCAACATCCACCACTCGTTCCTGCCGGGCTTCAAGGGCGCCAATCCCTACACCCAGGCGCACGACCGCGGCGTCAAGCTGATCGGCGCCACGGCTCACTACGTCACGGGGGATCTCGACGAAGGTCCGATTATCGAGCAGGACGTGGAGCGGATTTCGCACCGCGACACGCCCGACGATCTCGTTCGCAAGGGCCGCGATATCGAGCGGCGGGTTTTGGCCCGCGCGCTGCGTCATCATTTGGAGGATCGCGTCGTGCTCAACCGCAAGAAGACCGTGGTCTTCTCCGATTGATCAACGCCAGATCGGATTCCGCCACCACTGGAGCAGGGTCCGCGGCTGCTTTTTCGGCGCGTAAGCCAGCGCGGAAGATGTATTCGCGCGGTTCGCGCGCGCCAAATTCGAGGCGCCGGGCGGCGCGCCGTTGATCGCGATTCGCGCGCCTTCGCGCTTCACCAGCATGAACAGTTTGGCCGCGTTGGCCGGCGCAAGGCGGACGCAGCCATGCGACGCGGGACGTCCCAGCGCGCCAACGGCGTTTGTCGCGTGGATCGCGTAGCCGCCGCGGAAAAAAATCGAATGCGGCATCGGCGTCATGTCGTATTTGCGTGAATAATGCATGGTCTGCAGGCTGGTCGGGCGATAGTAGCCGCGCGGCGTGTTGAAGCCCGCCCGGCCCGAGGAAAT
>JANYDZ010000023.1 GCA_025363375.1 Hyphomicrobiales bacterium | reverse complement strand
CCGCGCCGCGCGCCCGGCGCAGGTGGATGGTCTCTTCGTCCAGTCGCATCGTCACAGCGCCCGTCTCGTCGAGGCGCGCGCGGTCAACCACAAGCTCCGCCGCGCATCCCGTTGGCGCGCTGATCGCGCTGACAATGATGTCCGCGCGGGCGCAGTCTTCCGCAAACGCGGACGCCTCGAACACCAGCGCCAGCACCCGCCCGTCAATCAATGTCGCGACACAGCCGCGCGCGTCGCAGCGCGGTTTTGTCAGATCGCCGTTGGCCGGCGCAAAGCTTGCGGCGGCCTCCGCGCGCGCGGTTCCGGTCATCGCCACAATCGCCTGGCGAACCGATCGCCCGTCCGCGTCCGCGCGCAGCCATTGCTCCGCCACGAAAGGGCTCGGCCTTTTGCCGATCACCGCGAGTTCTCCGGAGGCAAGGCGCACCGCCGCCGCCTCGCCCGTTGGCGCGACCGCCACATCGAAACGCGGGCCCGTGGCTGCGCCAAAGAGACCGATCGCCAGCATCGGCGCGGCGATCAGCCGCAAGGACCAAGTGCGCCAGATGACCGCATTGAGGACCGCCAGCCCCAGAAACACGATCGCCCAGGGAGCGAACTCGCGCAGATGGATCGTTGCGCCAGGCATGGAAGCAATGCCTTTCGCGGCCCAAAGGATGAATGTGATGCCAAGCCCGATGTAATGCCACACGGGCGCGTCGAGCCCGAGCGGATAGAGCAGCGCGCCCACCAACGCGCCAGGCACCGCGAAGACTTCAATAATCGTCAGGGTCAAAGGGTTGCCGATCAGTACCCAGGGCGAAATTTCGTGGAAATTATAGGCCATGAAGGACATGGTCGCGGCGGTCGCGCAGACAGTCGAAAACAGGGTGTTTGCGGGTCCGTGGCGCGTCTTGTCGAAGAAAACCAGCCAGCGGTCCTTCTTGTCGATGCGCAATTGCGCGAGCATGTCGTCGTCGCGTCGCCAGAGTTTCGCATAGGCGGAAAGCCGCGCCTCCCATGCCGCCAGCAAGGCCGCCACCGCCGCGAAGGACAATTGGAAACTCGCGCCCAGCAGCGCTTCGGGCTCGAACACGACAATCGCCATGGCCGCAAAGGCGAGATTGCGCATGGAGATGGCTTGTCTCTCGAACAAGACCGCGCCCAGCATGATCAAGGTCATATAGAGCGCGCGCTCCGTGCCGACGCGCGAGCCCGTGCCGATGTCGTACAGAACAGCGCCGCCCATCGCGAGAACCGCGGCCCATTTCTTGATGGGGTAGTTCAGGGCCAGCGTGCGCGACAGCGCCAGCAACCGCCGGAACCCGACAAAGAAAATCCCGGCGACCAAAGTCATCTGCACGCCGGCAATTGTAATGATGTGAAAGATGCCGGCTTCACGAATGATTTCGCGCGTGGGATCGTCCAGGAAATCGCGCTTGCCCGTCACCATCGCGGCGCCCACCGCGCCCGCCGGACCGCCGATGATGTTCTCAACCCGCCGCGCCAGCGCGTTGCGCGCGCGATCAACCCCCGCATAAAAGCGAAGCTTGAGCGGCGCCGGCTCCGGCGCCGGCGCGATATCGATGCGCCCCAGCGCGTTGCCGACGCCGCCGATGCGGGCGAACCAGGCGTCGCGGGCGAATTCATAGCCGCCCGGCAACGCGGCGCGCGCGGGAGGCACCAGGCGCGCGTTGGCGGTGACGAAGTCGCCCGCGTTCATGTCCGGCGTGCGGCGCGTGGTCAGCCGCACCCGATAGGGGGTTTGCCCGGGCGCGAGGCCCTCGACGCTCGCGACGCGCAGCACAAAGCGCGCGCCCTCCTTGCGAAAGTCGATTTCCTCGACATAGCCGGCGATTTTGCCGATGTGAACGCGCTCGATCACCGGCGCGGCGACGCGCGCGTTGCGCAAGGCGCCGCAGAACATGCCGCCGCAGACGGCGGTCAAACAAACAGCAAGGCGAAACGCCAACGGTTTGGTCCGCGCGAGGCGGGCAATCACAGCCGTCAGCGCAAACAAGCCTGCCGCAAAGGCGAAGGACGGCTCGCGGTCCGCGCTCAAATAGAGAATGGCGCCCGCGCCCGCGAGAACCGGCACCCAGAGAAACAGTCGGCGCTCGTCGACCTCGATTTGAAAGGAAACCGCGAGCGCGCCGCGCCATCGCGCCAAAAGCGCCCGTAAAGCCGGCGGCGCGGCGGGATCGCCAAGAACGCCGGCAACTGCACTGCGTATGCCCGCCAGCGATGACATTGCGCGGCAACTCAAGGCGAGTGAATGAACTGAACACCAGAATAATATGATTTATCGGCAAAGGTCCAGCGGCGACCTGTTAAAAACTCTCCAACCATGGCCGCACTTCAATTTCCCAACTCCAGGCGCTCCTGGGCTGATGGACAAGTTGAAGATAGGTTTGCGCGATCGCCTCGGGATCAAGCAGTCCGTCGCGGCCCTCCGCGTCGGGGCGGCGCTGCGAACGTATGCCGCCGTCGATCACGACATGCGCGACGTGCACGCCTTGCGGATGCAGTTCACGCGCCATGGATTGCGCGAGGCCGCGCAGCGCGAATTTGCCCATCGCAAACGGCGCCGATTTCGCGTAGCCCTTCACCCCCGCCGAGGCGCCGGTGAAGATGATGGTTCCCTGCCCGCGCGCCAGCATTTTGCGCGCCGCGAGCGCGATGCGCATGCTGCCCTCGCCCGCGAACGCACGCGCAACCGACGTGCTCAGCCCGTCGCCCGCGCCGACTATCAATGCCGTTTTGTAATTCGATTTCACTGCGCCCTCCGTTC
>JANYDZ010000722.1 GCA_025363375.1 Hyphomicrobiales bacterium | reverse complement strand
GGCCGGGCGCGAATTTTTCCCGACCAATTTGAAAGCCCGCAGGGACTCCGAAAACCTCAATCTCAGCTTCGTCGATCCCGCGACGCTGATCGACGACGGCGACAAGTGGGAAAAATCGTTCAACGAGATCGTGATCCGGCAGTCGCGCTGACGCCAGGCGCGTTCGCGCCAGCCACGGGAGACGAACATGTGCGGCGAACTCGACGACGATTCCCCGGGGCGCAAGCTCGAAGATCATCTCTACCTTTCGTTTCTAGCCCATACCCGCCGCTTGCTGGCGGAGCAGGCGCGCGCGCGGCCGGACGACGCCGCGCCGTCCGCCTACGCCGACCGCCTGTTTTCCGACGCGCTCAATCGCTGCAGCAGGGATTGCGAAAGGCTCGACGAGAATAGCCGCTACGACACGCTGGCGATGCAGGCGCTGGTCTTCGCGCGCCTCGCGGGATTCCTCGCGTCGCACGTAGCGCTCAACGAAGACCCCATGCGCAAGACAATGGAGGCGCTGATGCACGGCTACACGGAAGCTGAACAACTCGCGCCCGATCACGGTCATTACCACGACGACGAGACGGGGTACGGGCATCCGCATTGAGGCGGGCCCGCGGTTCGCGGGGCGCGACGCCGTCGCAAACGACGAGGTTTGCCTTGCGGCTTTTCAGCGGCCGGCTAAATCTTGAACGCTTCCAGCGTCTCCGGCGCGAATAATTCAGCCGGTTTCAGAAGGCGCTTCGAGAGGCCGGATTCGTAGTGGTATTTTAAAAAGGTCGTCAGCGTCTTCTCGTTCTTCTCGAAGCCGAAGGGCCAGTAGTCGTCGCCCATTTCGCGCACGGCCTCCTCGACGTCGGCGTTGAGGAAGGGCAACATCGACATATGCGCCGCCGTCTGCTTGATGTCCTCGTAGCAGCGGCGCTGCGACTCGCAGAACGCCTTGAACAGCGATTGCGCGATCCAGCGGTTGGCTTCGTAAACCTCGCGGCGGATGGCGATCGTGTGCATGGTCGGAAACAGGCCCGTCGCGCGGTAATAATCGAGCTCCACCTTGCGGAAATCGGGGAACAGCCGCGTCACGTGCTTGTTGTCGAAGGTCGAGGGCATGCGCGCGGTGTGCAGCGCGTCGATCTCGCCGTCCTTGAGCATTTGCGACAGCGTCTTGTCCTCGGGGATCGGGCTCACCTTGATGTTGGCGGGCAGATCGAGCGACTGCTTTTCCGGCCGGCCCGGCTCTTCCTCGCCGCCCGTCCAGTAGGTGACGCTGTCGACGGGCACGCCGTAATGTTCGGCCAGGATGCCGCGGATCCATACCGGCGCGGTCATCTGGAATTCCGGCACGCCGATCTTCTTGCCGATGAGATCCTTCGGCGATTTGACGCCGCTTTTCGCGCTCACGTAGATGCAGGAATGGCGGAAGAAGCGCGACGGAAAAATCGGGATCGCGACGAAGCGCCTGGGGTCCTTGAACAGCGACACCGTGTAGGACGAGAGCGACATCTCCGCGACGTCGAACTCCTGATTGCGAACCATGCGGAAGAAGGTCTCCTCCACCGGCAGCGCGAGATAGTTGAGTTCGACGCCGTCGGGCTGCACGGAGCCGTCGCGCAGACCCTGCGTGCGGTCGTAGTTCCAGCAGGCGAGGGTGAGTTTGAGTTTGGACATGGGGGGGTTCCAGGAGCGGGGAGCAGCGGGCGGGCGGTAGGCGGTAGGCGGCGGGGAGCGGCGGGAAACAGGCTTCCCTGTTCGCTGCTCCCCGCTCCCTCAATAAAACCGGTCGAAATGCAATTGCCCCACGGGCACCTTGTTCTCGATCGCCATTCTGGTGATGGCTTCGGTCATCGGCGGCGGGCCGGCGTAGTAGATTTCGTAATCCGCGAGCTTGCCGCCGACGACATCCTTCGCCGCGTCGTGCACAAAGCCCGCGCGGCCTTTCCATTCCGGCTCCGCCATGGAGAGCGCCGCGTGATAATGGATGCGCGTTCCAAAGCCCGGCAATTCACGCAGCATGTCTTCGCCCGCGAGATCGCGCATGGCGCGGCCGCCATAGACGAAGTGCAGCATGCGGTCCTTGAGCTTTTCGCTTTGCGCGAAAGCGCGCGAGATCGAGATCATCGGCGAGAGGCCCGAGCCGCCGGCGACGCACAGGAGATCGCGGGGGGCGTCTTCGCGCAGATAGGCGTTGCCATAGGGTCCGTCGAGCGACACGCGCGCGCCGATCTTGATGTGATCGAACAGCGCGTTCGAGCAGGCGCCGTTCGGCATGCGCTTGATCTGAAAATGCCACTCGTCGCCGACATTCGTGATGTTGCAGTAGGAATAGGCGCGCGCGCCCTCGACGCCCTCGACGCCGATCAATCCGTATTGCCCCGGCAGGAACGCGTTGGCCGAATCGAGCCTGAAGCGGAATTCGCGGATGTCGTGCGTGAGGTCGCGCATGCGCGTCAGCGCGCCATGGGTGCGCGCGGGAAGGATTTTCGCCTTGTAGTCCTCGCGCAGGGGAACCTTGATCTTGCAGTCGCCGAGCGGCTGGGACTGGCAACCCAGATGCCGGTTGCGCTGCTTCATGCGCTCGTTGAGGCCGGGCGCGGCGGGATAGAGGCTGTGAACTTGCCCCTCCAGCAGTTCGAACTGGCAATTGCCGCACGAGCCGACATTGCATTCGTAAGGCGCGCCGAGACCCGAACGCAGCGCCGCGCGTAGAATCGTGTCGTTCTCCGGACATTCGAAGGCGATATTCGCCGCTGGAATTTCGATCCTGGCCATAGGTCTCGTCTTTCGTCACATGGGGCGCGGCGGCCCGCTCAAAAAATCGCGAGCGCCTTATAACCGAGGCGCGTGGAAATAACACGGGCGGTTTCCGCTACTTGGGGCGCGAACCCCGCGAGAACCTTGTCGGACAGGCGCTGCAGCGGGCCCGCCATTCCCACCGCGGCGACCACTTCGCCCGAGGCGTCGCGGATGGGCGCGGCGATGGACCGCATGCCGAGTTCGCTTTGCTCGTCCTCGCGCGCGAAGCCGAGGCGGCGCACGTCCTTGAGCGCGGCGCGCAGTTTTTCGCGCTCGACGATGGTTTTCGGCGTGCGCGGTTTGAAGCCCTGTCGCAGCAACGCCTCCACTTCCGCTTCGGGACGGAACGCCAGCATGGCGCGGCCTTCCGCCGTGCAGAGCGCCGGCTTGCGCTCGCCCAGATTGGCGCGCATGCGGATCGCCTGCGTGCTTTCGAGGTCGTAGACGTAGAGAATATCCGCGCCGTCGAGCAGCGCCAGATGGACGGTCTCGTTGGTGGCTTCGCGCAGATCGAACAAATAGGGACGCGCTTCGGTCGACACGTTCATGCGCTGGCGCACAAGCGCGCCGAGTCCGAACAAAGCGACGCCCAGCCGGTATTTTTCGTTGTCGCGGTTCTGTTCCAGCATGCCTTCGGAGACGAGCGTCGAGGCAAGGCGGTAGACCGTGCTCTTGGCGACGCCGAGCCGGCGCGACAGGCTGGTGACGCCGATTTCCGCTTCGCCCTCGGTGAATGTCTTCAACAGGCGCACCGCGGTGGCGACGGAGGAGAGCCGTTGCGGCGGCGCGCGGCGCGGTTTTTCGCGCACGACGGGCGCGTCGGCGCGCGGCGGCTCGGGCGCGCGCTCGCGGCCCGTGTCGTCGCGTTCTGCTTGCTTGGCGCGGTCCGTCCGCATCTGCCGCCTATCCCGTATTGCGGTAGGCGAGGGGCCGCGACGCCGCCAGGCGCGCGACGACCGCGTCGGCGATGGTTTGCGCCGCGACGTCCTGCGCGATGATTGTAAAGCCGCAAGGCGCGGGCGCGCCCGGGCGCGCCGGCAAAAGCGAAATCTCGACGCCGACGCCGGGCAAGGCCTGCGCCATGTTCAGCGCGCCGTCCGGCGCCAGACGCACGATGCCCTTGAGGCGCAGAAGACCCGCTTCGTAGGTGTCCATGACGGCGCCGAAAGCGCTTGTCAGCGCGGCGGCCGTGACGACGCCCGGAACCGCGGCGAAGGCGGTCGAGACGCGCGCCGTATGTTCGGCGCGAAGGCCATTGTCGGCGGCGGGCCGCGGCGCGCTTTGCGCCAGCGCCGCGATCATCGCGGCGGCGGAAAGGTCCGCGCGCGACGACGTGAGAACCCTCGCGTCTTCACGCACGCCCGCGATCGCGGCGCGCGCCGCCGCAAGTTCAACCTCGCCGGCGATATCCGTCTTGGTGATCACGACGACGCGCGCGGCCTTGAGCTGGCGCGCGCATTCGGGATGGCGCGCCAGTTGCGCCGCGCCAAGCCGCGCGTCGAAAGCGGCGACAACGCCCTCCACATGATAGCGCTCGGCGACGAGCGCATGGGTCGCCAGCCGTTCAAGAATGGGACCGGGATCGGCGATTCCCGTCGTCTCGATCAACACCCAGGAAAACTTCGGGATCTTGCGGTGCAGCCTGTCCCAGAACAGCCGCTCCAGCGTCGCCGTGAGATCCTCGCCGGCCGCGCAACAGGCGCAGCCGTTGTCGAGCAGCAGCGGCGCATCCGAGGACGATTCGACGAGGCGGTCGTCGATGCCGACTTCTCCCAGCTCGTTCACAATCGCCATCGCGCCGGCGAATTCCGGCGCCTTCAGCCAACGCGCCAACAGACTCGTCTTCCCGCTGCCGAGAAATCCGGTCAGGAGCAGAATTGGAACGCTGGCGCGCGCGACCATGATTTTACGTCTCGATGAAGACGGCCTCGTCCTTGACCGTGACCTTGTAGACCTTTTGCGGGATCAGACAGGGCGGCTCGACGACTTCGCCGGTTTTGATGTTGAACATGCCGTTGTGGAAATCGCACTCGATGTTGTCGCCCTGGATATAGCCTTCCGAGAGCGAGCCTGGCCCGTGCGAGCAGGCGTCGTCCATGACGTAGAAAGCCCCGTTAAGATTGAAAACAGCGAGCGACAGACCGTGCGCCTCGACCCTCTTCGCGCTTCCTTCGTCAACTTCGGAAATCTTGCACAATTCAATCGTCTGGCTCATGGGCTCCTCGTTGACGGCCTGTCTGGGACAATGATATGAGGTTTCACGCTATGCGGAACATTGTTCCGCATACAGGAACTATTAACAAGCCTTGCGGGGCCGGTCAAGCGGCGTCAGCCAGACGGAGACGGAAATGCTCAGGAAAGAACAGAACGACTATCTCTGCCAGACGGGTCCCGGCACGCCCATGGGCGACATGTTCCGCTGCTACTGGATGCCGGCCCTGTTGTCCGAGGAACTGCCGGAGAATGATTGTCCTCCGGTGCGCGTCAAGCTGATGGGCGAGCGGCTGCTGGCGGTCCGCGATTCCGAAGGCAAGCTCGGCCTCATCGACGAGTTCTGCGCCCATCGCGGCGTTTCGCTCTGGTTCGGCCGCAACGAGGAATGCGGACTGCGCTGCCCCTATCACGGCTGGAAATACGATGTGACGGGCCAGTGCGTCGATGTGCCGTCCGAATCCGTCGAATCGGGCTACGCCAAAAAGATCAAGCTGAAGAACTATCCGCTGATTGAAAAGGGCGGCGTGCTCTGGACCTACATGGGCGCCCCGGAGCGCCAGCCCGCCGAGCCGGAATGGGAATTCTGCAACGTGCCGCTGAACCAGACCTACATGTCCAAGCGCCTGCAGGAGAACAACTGGTTGCAAGCGATGGAAGGCGGCATCGATTCGAGCCACGTCTCCTTTCTGCACCGCGGCGATCTCTCCAACGATCCCCTGTTCAAGGGCGCCGCCGGCAACAAATACCACATGTCGGATTTCAAGCCGGTGTTTGAAGTGGTCGAGAACGAGGGCGGCCTGCTGATTGGCGCGCGCCGCAACGCCGAGGACGATCAATATTACTGGCGCATCACGCCCTGGGTCATGCCCTGTTACACCGGCGTTCCCCCGCGCGGCGATCACCCGATCCACGGCCACTTCTGGGTGCCGATCGACGACGAAAGCTGCTGGGCCTGGAGCTACGACTACCACCCCACGCGCCCGCTCACCGAGAAGGAGCGCGCCGCGATGGCCGACGGCAAGGGCATTCACGTCAAGAACATTCCAGGCACCTATCGTCCCCTCGCCAACAAGGACAACGACTACCTCATCGACCGCGCCGGCCAGAAGGCCGGCCGCACATTCTCCGGCGTGGAAGGCATCGGCATGCAGGACGCGTCCCTGCAGGAAAGCATGGGCCCGATCTGCGACCGCGCCAGGGAGAACCTTGTCAGCACCGACAACGGCATCATCATGGCGCGTCACCGCCTGCTGCGCGCCGCGCGCGCGCTGGCGGAAAAAGGCGTGATTCCGCCCGGCGTCGATCCCGAACATCACAAGGTGCGTCAGGCCGCGCTGCTGCTCAAGCGCGACATCCCTTACAAGGATGGCGCGAAGGAGGCTCTCAAGGCGAAGAAGGGCGTCAGCCAGACGTCTGTATGAGCGCGCTCCCCGCCCATTGCCTGGCCGCGGTGATGACCGCGCCGGGCGTTACGGAAATCCGCGAATTTCCGCTTCCCGCCGTCACGCCGACGACGGGGATTTTGAAACTTGAGGTTTCCGGCGTCTGCGGCGCGGACTGGAATTTCTACAACCATCTCTTCATGTCCCATGGTCCGATGATTTTGGGCCACGAGGCCGTGGGTTTTATCGCCGACGCCGGCGCGGAGGCGCTGACGCGCTGGGGCCTGAAAGAGGGCGACCGCGTCGCGCTTGAAGAATACGTGCCGTGCGGCCATTGCGAATTTTGCCGCGGCGGCGAGTTTCGTCATTGCCAGGCCACCGAATGGCGGCGCGGCGGATTGCGCTACGGGGCGACGGAAATCACGCGCGCGCCGGCGTTGTGGGGCGGCTATTCGCAATATCAGCATCTGCATCCCACAACAGTGTTTCACCGCGTGCCCGATGGGCTTGAGGGCCGCTATGCTTCGCTGGCGCTGCCGGCGGCGAACGGCGTTGAATGGACTTATTTGCAAGGCAAGGCCGGGCCCGGCGACACGGTGGTCGTGCAAGGCGTGGGACAGCAGGGGTTGTCCTGCGTCGTCGCCGCGAAAGAGGCGGGCGCCAGCAGGATCATTGTCACCGGAAAATCGACGCCGAGCGACAAGCTGCGCATGGAGTTCGCGAAGAGACTTGGCGCGGATCACGTCGTCAACGTCGAGACGGAAGACCTGCTGGAGACGCTTGCCGATCTCACCGGCGGCCACATGGCCGACCTCGTGGTGGATTGCACCGGCAACGAGCAGGGCGTCGCCGCGGCCTTTCAGATCGCGCGCAAATGCGGACGCGTCGTTCTCGGCGGCCAGCTCAAGAAGAAGATGAGCGCCTTCGACGTCGACCGCATCATCGGCAATTTTCTCACCGTGCGCGGCATGCGCGGCCATTCCTACCAGGCGGTGGAACTCGCCATGCAGCTCATCAACCGCGACGCGCACCACATCCGCGAGATGAGCAGCCGCGTCTTCGGCCTCGCCGAAACCGATCTCGCCATCCGCACCATCGCGGGCGCGGTTCCCGAACCCGCGCTGCATTGCTGCGTGGACCCCTGGAGATGACCATGCAAAGCGAATCCGCGCGCGTGACCACCGCCCGCGAAGCGGGCTTCCGCGTTCAATATCCGAATTCGAAAAAGCGCTCGGTTAAAATCATCGCGCTGGACAGCGGGACCGCGCGCGTCGTCTACGACATCGCGCGCGAGCCCTGGAACGGCGCGGTGTTTTTCACCTCGCTTTCCTTCGACGCCGCGGGTTCGCCGGGCGACGCCGACGGCACGACGATGCACGCCTGGCTCGGCGATCTCGCGGGGCGCATGATCGAACTCGTCGGCGAGGTCGCCACCGCCGATTTTGTCGTCGTGCTGGCCTCCGCCGGCGCGGACGCGCAATCGGTGTCGGTGATCGCGGAAGCCTGCGCCGCGTATTCCAAATCGCTGCTCGCGCTTGTCGTGCCGGGCAAGAACACCAGCGAAGCGGATATCGCCCGGTCGCTGTCGCATCTGCGTCCCTACGCCAGGATGCTTGTCGTCGCCAGCGACGCCGATTATGTCGCCGCCATGCTCACGGCGTTGCGGGCCTGACGCGGCATGGTCGAGCCCGGCAACGATCCCGGCCGTTATTCCATCGACTGGCGCGCGCTGTTTTTGGACCGCTCCATGCTGGTCATGACCGCGCTCATGTTCGCGGGCGGCGTCGCCTGCTGGATGTTGCGCGGGCGCGACGCCTTCTTCGATTCCTTCGTCTCGGATTTGCAGACCTTTCTCGACGTGCTGCCGAAAATGGCGCTGGCCTTCGTCACGGCGGCGTTGGCGCAGCGGCTCGTCAAACGCGAATTCATCGTGCGCTGGCTCGGCGACCGGTCCGGCTTCAAGGGCGTCGCCATCGCGACGGGCGTCGGAATCATCACGCCCGGCGGTCCGATGATGTCGTTTCCCATCGTGTCGGCGATGGCGAACGCGGGCACCGGGCGCGCCGCGCTGATCGCCTATCTCACCTCGTGGGAAACCCTCGGCTTTCAGCGCATTCTCGCGTGGGAGTTTCCGCTGATGGGCGTGGAATACTCGATGATCCGCGCCATCGCCTCGATCCCGCTGCCCTTCATCGCGGCCTGGTGTTCGATGCAATTGCCGGCGGACCCTTCCCCGCCTGAAAAGGCGGACGGCTGATGGCCGCGCTCGTCATCCTCGGCGGTCTCGCGTTTATCCTGAGCATCGTCGCCCTGCGCCGTTCGCCGCTCCTCCTCGCCGACGCGTTGCGCTCCGCGCTGCATCGTTTCATCGAACTTGCGCCGCGCATGGCGGTGGCCATGCTGCTGGCGGGCTTTGTGGGAAAGCTCATTCCCGGCGAGCTTGTCGGTCGGTTCATCGGCGAAAAAAGCGGGCTTTGGGGAATCATGATCGCGTCAATCGTCGGCGGCTTCGTGCCCTCCGGACCGATCCTGGCTTTTCCCGTTGTCGTGGTGTTGCTGGCTTCGGGCGCCGGCCTGCCGCAGGTTGTGGCGTTCATCACGGCCTGGTCGCTGCTCGCGTTCCATCGGCTCATCATGTACGAGGCGCCCATCATGGGCTGGCGTTTCGCCTGGCAGCGGATCGTGTCGTCGCTGGTGTTGCCGCCCATCGCGGGAGTGCTGACCGTCGTCTTGATGAAAGCCTATTACGGCTGAAGGCGCGGCGGGCGAAACGGCGGTTGCCGAAATGTTGAAGGCCCGCGTTCAGGGCCTCTCGCCACTGTCGCGAAAGTGCGTTCGCGCACAGCCGGGCAACAGGGGCCATGCTATTGCGCACAGGCAATGTTGGGTTCGCAATCCCCCAAAAGCAACTCCAGCTTCGGGAATGGGAGAGAATCATGACAATGAAAACACGCGTTCTGCAGCTGTTGCAGGGACCGGAAGCCGCGCGCATTCGCTTCACGGTCATGATCGGCGGAACGGCCATCACGATTAACCGCGCGTCGTTCGCGATGGTCGCGAACGCAATGAGAAACGGCAAGATCGGAGTCACGCCCTTCGCCCCGACAGCGCTCGTCGGCGCTCAATACGTCCAGCCCGCGAGCGCCGCCGCTCCTTCGTCGGGCCAATTGCTCGTTCCTCCAATCCTCGGGCGCCCGGACGAATGCGCGGTGATGCATGAATGCACGCACGCGTTCTTCGATCTGACGAGCACCTCCATCAACGCCACTCATGAAGAGGCGATCTGTTACATCGTGGGCGCATTGTACAATCGAATGACCCACTTGAACCCGACGCGCTGGACGCAAACCACGCAAACCGCGGGAATCATAGCGAACGCGGTGCTGCGGCGCTACGCGGTCGGCGCTGCCGGCATTCCCGTCGTCGACGCCGGCGAATTTCGGACGCTTGCTCTCACCGTCTCCCTGCGCCCCACTTACTTTTTGCCCACCAAACTGGGAGATTCCACGCCGGCCGGATTATTTGGCGGTATATTGGGTGGACCCACCCAATACATCCACAATGGTTGAGCCGGATGGCGCGCCGCCAACGCGCGCCGCCCCTACGTCAGGCTCGCCGTGAAGCGCTGAATGCGCGAGCAGGCGTCTTCCAGCATCTTCGTCGACGCGGCGTAGGACATCCGGAAGTTCGGGCCCTGGCCGAAGGCGCTGCCGTGCACCACGGCGACTCCCTCCTGGTTGAGCAGCTCCGTGATGAAATCCTCGTCGGTGCCGAGCACCTTGCCGGTCTGCGTTTTCTTGCCGATGGCTTGCGAGCAATCGGGGTAAACGTAGAAGGCGCCTTCCGGCATGGGGCACTTCAAATATTTCGCCTGATTGAGCATGGAGACCACGAGGTTGCGGCGATCCTCGAACGCCTTGCGGAACATCGGCAGATGATCCTGCGGGCCGTTGAGGGCCTGCACCGAAGCCCATTGCGCGATGGTGCAGGCGCCGGAGGTTTGCTGGCCGTGCAGCAGATCAAGCGCGGTGATGAGGCTCGGCGGCGCGGCGGCGTAGCCGATGCGCCAGCCCGTCATGGCGTAGGACTTCGACATGCCGTTGAGGGTGAGCGCGCGGTCCATCAGGCCGGGCTCGACCTGCACCGGCGTGAAGAATTTGAAATCGCCGTAGATGAGATGCTCGTAGATGTCGTCGGTGAGCACCCAGACGTGCTGGTTCTTCGGGCGCATGAGAACGTCGGTAAGGGCCTTCAATTCATCGCGTGTATAGGCGGCGCCGGTCGGGTTCGACGGCGAGTTGAGCAACAGCCACTTGGTGCGCGGATTGATGGCGCGCTCCAGGTCTTCCGGTTGCAGCTTGAAGCCGCTCTTCAGCGTCGTCGGCACGATGACGGGTTTGCCGTTGGCGATGGTCACCATGTCGGGGTAGCTGACCCAATAGGGCGCGGGAATGACGACCTCGTCGCCGGGATCGCAGGTCGCGAGGAAGGTGTTGAACAGGATCTGCTTGCCGCCGGTGCCCACGATGGTCTGGCTGGCCTTGTAGTCGACGCCGTTTTCGCGCTTGAACTTCGCCGCGATGGCCTCGCGCAGGGGCACGATGCCGAGCACGGGCGGATATTTGGTCTCGCCGCGGCGAATGGCGGCGATGGCGGCTTCCTTGATGTGGTCGGGCGTGTCGAAATCGGGTTCGCCGACGCTGAGGGAAATGATGTCGCGCCCGCTGTTTTTGAGGTCGCGCGCCCGTTGGGTCAGCACCATGGTGGCTGACGGCTTCACACGGGTCACGGCGCCGGCGAGGAACGACATTGTGGTCTCCAGATGAGTGTTGACCCGGCAGGGCTGGCCCCTGCTGCGGGCGCGGACCGTATAGGCGCTCGGATCGTCGAGGGCAATTGGCAAGAGAAGCATTGGCAAGAGAAGCTTCAGCCGTAGCGCAGCTTCAGGCCGATGATGAAACCCACCAGCGCCAAAGTCAGCAGGTTCGCGATCATGATCGGCCACGAACCCAGCAGCGCGCCGTAAACCAGCCAGAGCGCCAGCCCCGCGGCGAAGGCGCACTGTGAGGCCAGCGAGATCGCTTTGGTGTCGCGGGTGCGCAGAATGCGCAGGGCCTGCGGCGCCCAGCACAGGGTGGTGACCGTGGCGGCCAGGGTCCCGATCGATTCGGTCAGAAAGTCGGTCATGCCGCAGGCCTGGCGTGAAATGGCCCTGTCGTCAATCGCTTCTAAATCGGTCAATTGCTTCGAAATCAACCATGTTTCGATTTTCTCCCGAAGCGGTCGGACCCCTCGTGTTAAAGCTGCGTCCAGGCGCGGGCCACGGCGCGGGTGCGGCAACCTCACAAATGGAGTCAACATGTCGCGTCGTTTCAAAGTTCTCGGCCTTTCCGCCGCCATAGCCGTCTCGGCGCTTGGCGTTTCCACGCAATATTCCGCCGCGCAAGTTCAGGGCGCTGCGGTTGTCGCGCGCTCCGCCGCGTCCGTAGCCTGGCCCGCCTGGGTCGTCGGCGGCGGCATTGTCAGCGTCATGGCGCGCGCGGCTGTGGTGCATCACACGCTCTGCCGCGAACTTACAATCAATGAGGCGATCGGCGGGATGTCGCCTTTCTGGCCCATTTATCAACGGCGCGACGACCGCTGCCATCAGCAGCGCGGCGCCTGTCGGACGCAACAGGCCGAAGCGCCCGGCCAGACGGTGACCCGCGCGACCCCATCCACGCGCCGCCGCGCGGCGAAGTGTGGGGACGGCGGGGGCTTCCCGCCGGTCGCCGGCGCGCTTGTCGTCAAGTACTGACGGGCTCTGAAGGGCGCGATGGAAGCTTTCAGCGCGCCCTTTTGCAACCTTCCGTCAAGCTTGTTGCGCTAGCTTGATCCCATGTTGCAACCTGGCGCCGTCCCTTTCGGCCGCAAAGGCGCGCCTGCGGGCCGCCGCCGCGAAACCGCTTCGCCAACGCCGCCGCCCGCCGACGTGGATGCGGATGCGGCGTTGACGCCCGAACTCGCCGCCCTCGCGCGCGGCTTATTTGACGCAAAGTCCAGCGCGGAAACTTCGACAATCGCCGCTGTGCCATGGTCAATGCGCGCGGCCATGCTCGCGGGCGTTTTCGCCGCGCTGCTGCAATCGGGAATGCAGGTCGCTGGCGCGCAGGGCATGCTCGGGATCATTCCAGGCCTCGAAATCGATCCCGGCGTCGGCTCGGTCCTGACGCCGGTGCTGCTGCTTTCGGGCGTGCTGGGCGGCGGGCGTATCGCCGCCTTCGCGGTCATGATGGCGCATGTCCCGCTGCGGGCGCTGAACCAGACAAGTCCCGCGGCCTATGCGATCGGCGGCGCTGTGGCCGGCGCCTTGCAGGCTTATGTCGGCGCGCTGCTGGCCGGTGGCGAAGCCGCGATCATCGCCGAGGCGGTCACCGGCCTCGCCGCGGGCTTCCTGTACCGCGTCTTCGCGGGCGCGCGCGGCGTTTGAGCCAGCGCCGGACCGGCCGCGCGCTTCGTCCGGCGAGCGCGGCTTATCTGACCGTCGTCAGGTGTCCATGGCCTTTTCATCGCCCCCAACCGGGACAATGCCGTCGAGACCGACGTCGTCGTCCTCGTCGTCGACGGGCGCCAGAATGCTTTCCTCGCCGGCTTCATCGCTGTCTTCCGCCTCCACATCGGCGTCGGCGGCGACAACAGGCACGATGCTTTCGGCGGCCTGCATCTGCACGGCGGCGCGTCGCGGCGGCGAACGCGGCAGCTCCACGATGTTAAAGACGGCGCCGCATTTGACGCACAGGATCGGCGCGCGGTTGAGATCGAAAAAAGCCGCTTCGCAGCTCAGGCAGCGTCGTCGGACGCCAAGTTCGGGTTTTGGCATGTGGAAAAATCTTTCCGGGTGCGACGCGCGCGGCGTATGTCCACGCCGCCGAAAAAGTATTGAGCCGCAAATATCGCAAATATTGAGCCGCTTGTCGCCGAACGGGGCGGCAAGCGGCCGATTGGATCACACGCGGTTGGTTGGCGCGCGGCTCAGTAGCCCATGCCGCCGCCGCCCATGGGGGGCATCGCCGGCGATTTGTCCTGCGGCGCGTCGGCGACCATCGCTTCCGTCGTGATCAGGAGGCCGGCGACCGAAGCGGCGTTCTGCAAGGCGGCGCGCACGACCTTGGCGGGATCGACGATGCCGGTCTTGATGGCGTCGACGTATTCCTCGGTCTGCGCGTTGAAGCAATAGGTTTCCGACTTGTTCATGGCGATGGTGTTGACGACGATCGAGCCTTCAACGCCGGCGTTTTCGACGATCTGACGGATCGGCGCCTCAAGCGCCTTCATCACGATGTTGATGCCGGCCTGAACGTCGGCGTTCTCGTTCTTGAGCTTGCCGACGGCGACCTTGGCGCGCAACAGCGCGACGCCGCCGCCGGGCACGATGCCTTCCTCCATGGCGGCGCGGGTGGCGTTGAGGGCGTCGTCCACGCGGTCCTTCTTTTCCTTGACTTCGACTTCCGTCACGCCGCCGACGCGAATGATGGCGACGCCGCCGGCGAGCTTGGCCAGACGCTCCTGCAGCTTCTCCTTGTCGTAGTCCGAAGTGGTTTCCTCGATCTGCGCCTTGATCTGGCCGATGCGGCCATCGATGTCCTTCTTCTTGCCGCCGCCGTCGATGATCGTGGTGTTTTCCTTGTCGATCTTGACGCGCTTGGCGCGGCCCAGCATGGCGACCGTGACGTTCTCAAGCTTGATGCCGAGATCTTCGGCGATCATTTCGCCCTTGGTCAACACGGCGATGTCTTCCAGCATGGCCTTGCGGCGATCGCCGAAGCCGGGCGCCTTGACGGCGGCGACTTTCAACCCGCCGCGCAGCTTGTTGACGACGAGGGTGGCAAGGGCTTCCCCTTCAATGTCCTCGGCGATGATCAGCTCTTCGGAAGAAGTGGCGCAGGTC
>JANYDZ010000715.1 GCA_025363375.1 Hyphomicrobiales bacterium | reverse complement strand
CGCCGGGCGCGCGGCGCGGATGAGGACCGCCCATGGTCGCGCGCGCCGCGCCGGGTGGTGGCGCGCGACGCCAACGGCGCGCCGGCGCCGAGGCTGGATCGGGGGCCGATCCCCGAGTTCGACGAAGCTGGCGAGGGAGCGCCATTTCGGTGAATGAGTGAATTATTTTGTGCGCCCGCCACAATTCCACCTGCGAATCAGGTAGAATGCTTATGCTTGAGCTCTCCGGCTATTCCTCCCAGCCCGTGTGTGGCTCAGCCGACTTGAACCCCGGCGCGAAGGCTATGCTTTCCGCCGGGTTCTTCTTGAGTTCGGCTGGTCAGGTCAGACCGTGACGCCGTGGAGATCGTAGGCGTCGGCGCGCTCGATCTTCACCGTGACGAGATCGCCGGGCCGCAACGGACGCCGCGAGGCGATTGCGACGCTGCCGTCGATCTGCGGCGCATCGGCGCGGGAACGGCCTTTTCCAATTCCATTTTCATATGTGTCAACAATAACTTGCAGGCGATTTCCAACCTTATTTTTAAGGATGGAGGCGCTGATCGTCTGCTGCTTTTCCATGAACCTGTTGTAGCGCCGTTGCTTGATTTCATCGGGCACCGCGGGCAGGCCAAGGCCGTTGGCGAGCGCGCCGCGCACCGGCTCGTATTTGAATGCGCCGACCCGATCGAGGCGCGCCTCGCCGAGCCAATCAAGCAGAAGTTCGAAATCCTCTTCGCTCTCGCCAGGGAATCCAACAATGAAGGTTGAGCGTATCGCGAGGTCCGGACAGATGCCGCGCCAGCGCTTGACCCGCTCCAGCGTTCTTTCCTGGTTGCCGGGTCGCCGCATGTTCTTCAGAACCGCCGGCGAGGCATGCTGGAAGGGGATGTCGAGATAGGGCAGCAGGTTGCCGCGAGGGCCACTCTCGGCCATCAGTTCCACGACCTCGTCCACATGGGGATAGGGGTAGACGTAGTGCAGGCGCACCCAGGCGCCGAGGTCGGCAAGCTCGCGGGTGAGGTCCAGAAATTTCGCGCTTACCGAACGGTCCGCGAAGGGGCTTTCGGCATATTTGATGTCCAGACCATAGGCGGACGTGTCCTGCGATATGACCAGCAATTCCCTGACGCCGGCCTTCACCAGTTTTTCAGCCTCGCGAAGCACGTCGCCGGCCGGACGCGACGCCAGTTTTCCGCGCAGTTTCGGGATGATGCAAAAACTGCATGTATTGTTGCAGCCCTCTGAAATTTTCAGGTAGGAATAGTGCCGGGGGGTCAGTTTGACGCCTTGTTCCGGCACCAGGTCGAGAAAGGGATCGTGGGCGGGTGGCGCGGCCTCGTGGACGGCGGCCATTACGGAATCATAGGCTTGGGGCCCCGTGATCGAGAAGACGCCGGGGTAGGCCTCGCGGATGGCTTCCGGCTCGGCGCCCATGCAGCCGGTGACGATGACCTTGCCGTTTTCGGCCAGCGCGGAGCCGATGGCCGCCAGAGATTCCGCCTTGGCGGAGTCAAGGAAGCCGCATGTGTTGACGACGACCGCGTCGGCGCCCTCGTGCGAGCGGGTGAGCTCGTAGCCCTCGGCGCGCAGCCGCGTAATGATGCGCTCCGAATCGACCAGCGCTTTGGGGCAACCAAGCGAGACAAAGGAAACGCGCGGGGCGGGTTTGTGCGGGTCTATGGACATGGGACCGGGAGTGCCACGCGGGGCCGGGGGAAGCAACCGGATTAGGCTTTCCCGCCTTCAAAATGAAAAAGCCCGGCTGCGAGAGCCGGGCTTTCGAGCGGGGCGCCGCGCGACTAGAATTTGTAGTTCACGCCCAGACGAACGATTTCGCTGCGGTTGGCGAGATTGGCGGTGTAACGCAAGGCGCCGCCGCCGCCGCCGGTGTAGACGACGTTTTTCGAACCCAGATCGACGTGCAGATATTCGCCCTTCACCGTCCAATTGTTGGTGACCGCGTATTCGATGCCGGCGCCAAGCGTCCAGCCAGCCCGTGTGCTGTTGCCGCCCGCGGTAAACGGCACGCTCGCCGCCGGCGCAATATTGTTTACGACGATGCCGCCTGTGCGCGTGTTGCCATAAGCGAGGCCGCCGGTGACGAAGAACAGGGCGCGGTCGGCGGCGAAGCCGGCGCGCGCGCGCAGGGTGCCGAACCAGTTGCCTTGACCAAAGCCGTTGAGCGTATAGGTCGGGAAGGCCGCGCCGTAACCAGCCGGGTTGGTCGCATAGGTGCCATTCAGGCCGCCAGCGCGCGAACGCAGGTTGATGTCTGTCTCCAGACCCACGACGAATGAGTTAATCTGCCAGTTGTAGCCCGCCTGGAGACCGCCGGTGAAAGCCGTCCCGCTCAGGTCCGAGCCGGGGACCAGATTGCTGGCTGGCGTCGGGAACAGGCCGCCAGCAACGAACACCGGCGTATTGCCATTGCCGAAGGAAGCGCCGAGGTTCGCGCCAGCATAGAGCCCTGTCCAGGAGAAGGCGGACACCGGGGTGAACGGCGCGGGAGCCGGCGCGCGACCAGGAAGGTCGGCAGCGATGGAAACGGAGGAGACTGCGGCGAACGCGGCGGTCAGGGCAATTTTGCGGATCATGGGTACGCCTTTCAAGATGGACTGAGTTCAAGATGGAAAGAGGTCTTCAAGGTATGTTGCTTGGAACCGAGCGCACCTTAACAAATTTTCACCGCTTCGCAAGCATTCATCGAAATAAAAATTCATTTTCCATCAAAACGTAGCCGATTTGCAACATCGAATAGGTGGTTACTTAATGTCAAAAATATGGTTATTTTTTGGTTACATTAAAAATGTTATTATATTTTTCATCATAAAATAAGAATACGTCGAAGGGGTGTTTTATTTTTAAGCTTTGCATCATGCGCGGCGCGCCGACGATCCGAAATCCGAAATGTTGATCCAAGGTTCCTGCTGACTCAATATGCTTCGCCGGCTATTGTCGCCGCATTGTTCAATATCAAACCGCCAGAAGGAACCGCCTGACATGTCATTCAAACTTGCAACGGTCCAAACAGGACGAGGCCCGCGCGCCGCCATCATCGCAGGGGATCGCTTTGTCGTAGTCGCCTCCGCGACTCACAGGGAACAGGACCGCGACGTTGTCGGGCTTCTGGAAAACTGGGACGCCGCCCTGCCGCGCCTCGACGCTCTGGCCGCGCAAGCCGCTCGCATCGGCGCGCCGCTGGCCGAGGCCGGACTGCTCGCGCCCGTGCTTGCGCCGGGCGCGATTTTTTGCGCGGGCGCCAATTATGCCGATCACGTCGCTGAAATGGCTTTGAAGTCGGGCATGCCGATTCCGCCCGATCCGCATACGCAAGGCCTGCGTTCCTGGCACTTTCTCAAGACCCAACATACGATCACGCACCCCGGCGCGAGCGTCGTCATGCAGCCGCGCTCGCAGAAAATCGACTGGGAGGCCGAGCTCGTTGTGGTCATCGGCAAATTCGGCCGCAATATCTCCGAGGAAAAGGCGCTCGATCACGTCGCCGGCTACTGCATCGCCAACGATCTTTCCGCGCGCGATCTGGGATTGCGCGCCGCTTTGCCGGAGAGCAATCCCTTCCGCCACGACTGGGTCGCCCACAAGAACTGGGACGGCTCGTGCCCGCTCGGCCCCTGGATCACGCTGAAGCGCGACGTGCCCGACGAGCGCGATCTCAAGATCACTCTTGAGGTCAACGGCGTGTTGAAGCAGAATTCGAACTCGGGCCAGATGATTTTCAACATCAACGAGCAGATCGCCGATCTCTCGCGCAATTTCGCCCTGCGTCCCGGCGACATTATCTTGACCGGCACGCCGGCTGGCGTGGGCGCGGGGCGCGGCGAATTCCTCAAGAAGGGCGACGTCGTCAGCGTGAAGATCGACAAGCTCGGCGAACTCGTCAACACGATGGCGTGACCCGCCCCGATTACAGAGGCTGGCGATGAAGGTCACACGACGGGCGATCCTTGGCGCGGCTCTGTCGACAGCCTCGGCCTTCCCGCGCCCCGCGCTCGCGCAGGGCGCGGGGCCCGTCAAGCTGATCTTTCCTTTTGCCGCGGGCGGCGGCGGCGATGGATTGACGCGGCTGCTCGGCATGGAACTCCAGAAGGCGCTCGGCGAGACGGTGATCGTCGAGAACCGCGCGGGCGCGGACGGCCGCATTGGCGTGCGCTCCGTCGTGACCGCGCCGCCGGACGGGCGTACAATTCTGGTCACGGCGATCGGTCCCATTGCGATCCATCCCAGCCTTTATCCCAAGCTGCCCTACGATCCCATGCGGGAACTGCAACCGGTCTCGCAGCTCACCACGATCGATTTTTCACTATCGACGGGTCCGCTGACAAAGGCGCGCTCGCTGGCCGAAATTCTCGACTGGTTTCACGCGCGCCCCAATCAGGCCAGCTACGCCTCGCCGGGAGTCGGCACCATCCCGCACCTCATCGGGCTGCTGTTCGCGAACGCGGCGAAAATCGATTTGCGCCACGTGCCCTATCGCGGCACCTCGCCGGCCTTTGCCGACCTGCTGGGCGGCCAGATTGCGCTGGCGTCCACCACCGCCGCCGATTTCGGCGAGCACCACAAGGCCGGCACGATCCGCATGCTCGCGACCTCGGGCGCGCGGCGCTCGCCGTTCACGCCGGACGTGCCGACCTACAGCGAGCAAGGGTTCGACATCGAGATCGAGGGTTGGTACGCCAGTTACGTGCCCGCGGGCACGCCGATGCAAATCGTCGAACGCTATTCCCGGGTTTTCACGGACGCGGTTCGCAGCGCCGCCGGCCGCGAGCTTCGGGGCGCCTTTCGCTTGCCGCCGACGGGCACCTCACCGGCGGAATTGTCGCGCATCCAGCGGGGCGATTTCCTGAAATGGGCGGATTTGATCAAAACGGCCGGCATCAAGCTCGACGATTGAACAGGTCGCGCAGGGTCGGCGGCGGGAAG
>JANYDZ010000017.1 GCA_025363375.1 Hyphomicrobiales bacterium | reverse complement strand
GTATTCCATGATGTCATCGGCCGCGACGCGCGCCGGCGCGATGGAGCGGGCCATGAGAAAGCGGTCGGCGGAATCGGGATGACGCATCGACAAATGCCCGAAAGCGTCGAAGACGCCCTGGTCCGCGCAAATGCGGCTGGCGGCGGCGAGGTCTTCCAGCAGTTCGCGGGCGACGGGGCCTGCGGATTTTTTCGAGGCCGACGCGCCACCGGCGTCGGCGGGGGCCAGCACGGCGCAACACGCGCAATAATTCAGTCGCATTTTTCCTCCGGCAGGTTCGACATTCGCTCCTTCATAGCCCGCCCCGCGCGCGCTCGCCAGCCATTGCCAAGCGCCCACGCCCACGACATTGTGCGGACCAATTCAGGAACCGGGAGAGCCCCATGCTGCGCATACGACACATTGCTCTGGCGAGCGATCATCCCGGCAAGGCCGCGGATTTTTACAAGGAAGCTTTCGGCTTTCAGGAATTGCGCCGTTTCGGCCTCGATCCCGCGACGCCCGACGTCGCCAAACGCCCCTCCGGCGTGTTCCTGAGCGATGGCGCGATCAATATCGCGATTTTGAAGTTCAACGACGATCAACTGGGCAAAGGCATGGATTTTCTGGGCATCCACCATTTCGGCGTGGTGGTCGACGACACCGAAGCCTGGATGAAAAAACTGGAAGCCATGGGCGCGGTCAGCGTGCCCTACGAGGCGCCCAAGGGCGGCCACGCCGAAATCAAGTACAAGGGGCCGGATGGAGTTGTGTTCGACATCACGGGGCACGCCTGGGAGGGCAGCGAGGGGGCGTAAAGGAGAACATCAACGCCGCGCGCAAAAAATACGCCGCGGGCAATTCTGTCGGGCTTGCCCGCTGCTTGTCGAATGCGGAAATGCATATGTCCCGCGGTTCGCGTTGGATTGCAGCGGCGCAGCAAACCGCAACCTTCATGTCCGGCGACAGCGTGTCGCGGGCTTTGGACGCGGCACAGGCCCCCGCCCTATTGCATATTCGGCACGAGCTTCTTCACGGCCTCGATCATATCAGGCGAAGTCTTGTAAATCGCCGCGGTCAGGCGTTCGAGATTTTCCGGCGGCCGCCATGACATGTCGACCTGAAGTTTTTCCGCCTCGGCGACAAGCTCGGGGTCCCTCACAGCTTCCGCGACGGCGCGCCGCATTGTGGCGACGCGCTCGGCGGGAACGCCGGGCGGCAGCACGTAGGGCCGGCCGTATTCCGTGCTTGAGAACACAAAACGCATGAATTGTTTCTGCTCTTCGGTTTTGGCGAATTCGTAGATCGACGGCGCGTCGGGAATTTCAGGCATCGCGGCCTCTTCCGCGCGGAAGAGCACGCGCAACTTGCCGTCGCGAAAGGATTGCGCGCTGGCGCGAAACTGACCGTAGGAGGAGCACACGCCCTCGACTTCGCCGCGTTCGATGGCGAGCGCTATGTCGGGCGTTCCCTTGTAACCCTCGATCAACCTGAACTTCGCGCCGAGCACGTGATTGAACACGGTCGGCAGAATGTTGGTGGAATTGCCGGCGCCGTTGCTGCCGACGATGAGTTCGCGCATAAAAATGTCGGCGGGCTTTTGCACGGGCGCGTTCGCGCCGACAACGCAGACGCGGCCCGGGAAAGACGTGCCGCCAAGCCAGATGAACTGGCGCGGATCGACATCGAGATTGGGTTGACCCAGAAGCGCCTGACCCGTGATGTTGCGCGACAGGGCGCCGATGACGGTGCCGTCGCGCGGCGCCTGCGCGTAGACGTAATTGGCGGCGACAATGCTGGCGGCCTGCGGCATGTTCTGCACGATGACCGTAGGCTGTCCGGGAATGTGTTTGCCCAGATGATGGGCGAGAACGCGCGCGCCGATGTCGTATTCATTGCCGGCGCCGAAGCCGACGATGACGCGGATTTGCTTGCCCTTGAAGAAGTCCGCCTCGCTCTGGGCGCGCGCGCATGTCGCCGCCGCGGCGGCGGCGCATAAAAGCAACATTCGCATCGCGTGTCCGGGGGCGCTCATCTTGTCGGGTCCATTGGTGTCGGGTCCATTGGGGCCGGGTCCATTGTTGTCAAAGCGGCAGAGTATCATTGGCGGTCCTGCCGCGCCAACCGACGACCGCGCTCAATGCTTCTTCAAAAAAGCCAACACCAACGCGTTGAAGATTTCCGGCTGCTCCCACGACACGGCATGGCCCGCCTCCGGCACAAGCGCGAATTCAGCGCCGCGAATTTTCGCGGCCCACAAACGCATCATGGACGGCGGCGAGACCGCGTCGGCGCCGCCGGCGACGACAAACGTCGGCGTTTTTATTGTCGCGAGTTTTGCATAGGTGTTGGGCGTGCGCAGCGGCTGCAACTTCGCGCCGGCCCGCATGGAGCCATGGTCAATCTCGATCCAGCGCTTGACGCCCTCGGGATCGCCGCCGCGATAGGAGGGGCCGATCTCGCGATGATGCGCCGGCAACTTGCGGAAGCCTTCGAACTCGATG
>JANYDZ010000689.1 GCA_025363375.1 Hyphomicrobiales bacterium | reverse complement strand
TTGCCGGCTCCATGCTGGGCGCGGCGCGGATGACGGGCGCCAATTTCAACGGCGCGGTTTTGCGCGAAGCCGACGTCAGGCGCGCGCGGCTCGACGGCGCCGACCTCGCCGGCGCCGACCTGTTCCACGCGGCGCTGGATTTTTCCGTCATGCGCCGCGCGCGCGCCGAAGGCGCGAACCTGTCCGGCGCACGCCTGACGGGGGGCGATTTCGTCGAGACGAATTTTTCGCGGGCCGACCTGTCGGGCGCGCTGGCGACGGGCGCGAACATGCGGGGATGCGATTTCCTGGACGCCCGTTTGGAAGGCGCGGACCTGCGCAAGGCGATTTTGACGGACGCGCGGTTCGAAGGCGCGACGTTGAAGGACGCGGTCATGCCGGACGGCACGAGGGCGCAATAAGGCGCGGCGAACTACGGCGTCTCGTATATGTCAAGCCGCGCCGAGCTTTCAAACTGTCCGGTGGTGAGCTGTGAGGGCACGCGCGGGTCCCTGTCGGTCTGGCCGGCCTTGCGCAGCATGCGCACGGAGAGCGCGTAGCGGCGCCTCTGCGCGGCGTCGGTTCTTTCGCAATCGAGTTTGACGAAGGTTGATCCGACCGCGCTTTCGCCTTCGGCGGGGGGCAGGGACAGGCAATGTTGCTTCGGCTCGATTTCGAAGCGGTTTGCCATGACGCCGCCGAATTGAAAGGCGTTGGCGCGTTTGCGCGTGTCGGCTTCGCTCACGTCCTTGCGATAGTCGGAGCGCGCGTCGGTGATCAGACGCAGGCCGCGCAACACGCCGGCCTCGTCGAACAGCGCCGATGTCATGACGGGATAGCCATATTCCACAGTGCCGGCGTAGCGGCTGATGTCCCGGTCGAGGTCGCGGGCTCTCGCGATGTATTCGAGTTCGTCGTCGTATTCAAAATAGACCTCGCGCAGGCCGTTTTCCTCCGCCGGGCAACGCGCAAAATCCTGAAAGCCCTGGAGCTGGCGGCGTGGCGGGCCGCCTTTGGCCCCGCAGGCGTAGCCGCGAAATTCGATCGCGGGCGGCTGCAGGGAGGCGGGCGCTCCGAGCCGCAAATCCCAGATATTTTTGCGCGCGGGTTCCTGCGCGGTTGCGCATGTGGCGCAGGCGCAGAGCAGGGCGAGAAGGAATGCGCGTGGTGAAAACACTTCGTTCGGCTCTGGTGAAAACAGGCGGATCGTATAGTCTGGCGGTCACAATACAAGCCGTGGAGCGCTGAATTGCCGCATCGTCTTTTACGAGGAATTTTGGTTGGCGCGAGCCTTGCGGGCATGTTCGTCTGCGCCCGCGCGCAGGAGCCCGATCCCGCCGACATCGCTTCGGGCCTGCGGCTGTTTCGCGCCAAGGGCAATTGTCAGGCCTGTCACGGCTGGGCGGCGGACGGGCGCAAGATGGATTCGCAAATGCCCGACGGCGCGAATTTGCGGGAGACTCAATTGGACCGCAAAGCGATTGTCGTTTTGATCCAGTGCGGACGCCCGGGCAGCGGCATGCCGGCCTACGACCGGCTCGCCTACGCCGACGGGCGTTGTTACGGGATGAAATCGGCGGATCTCGCCAAGGCCGGCATGAATCTCACCGATCCCCCCGCGACGCTCGCGGCGCGCGAGATTGAACTTGTCGCCGATTTTTTGATGGCGAAGGTGGTCGGCAAAGGCCCGATGAACCGGGCGCGCTGCGTGGAATATTGGGGCAGCGAAGTGAATGAGTGCAAGGAGTTGAAAGAGTGAAGGAATACGCAAGACTTTTGCGCCCTTGAGCGCCGCGCGTCGATGATCCAACGCCCACGGAACAGGCACAGGCACGTAAGGACGTTTTATGCAGCCGAGTTTTACCGCGCACAATATCCGTCTCTCGGACGGAACCATGACGAAGCCCGAAATCGGCTACCGGATCGACGAGCATTCCAACTGTGCGGCCGCGCGACGGATGCTCGATCTGCTTTTTCCAGGCGAGCGTTCGCGCGTCAGGGTGGCCGATCTCGGCTGTCTTGAAGGCGGCTATTCCGTCGAATTCGCCCGCATGGGTTTTGACACGCTGGGCATCGACGTGCGCGAGAGCAATATCGCCGCCTGCGAATACGTAAAGGCGCGCGTCGATCTGCCAAACCTCGCTTTCGCGCGCGACGACGTGTGGAACATCGAAGCCCACGGGCCCTTCGACGCCATATTCTGTTGCGGTCTGTTCTATCATCTCGACAAGCCGCGCGAATTTCTCCAGCGGCTCGGCGGCTGCGCCCGCAAATTGCTGATGGTCCAGACGCATTTTTCGACGGCGGATGCAAAAGCGGTTGGCAACGCCGCCTGGAGCTTGTCGCCGCTCGCCGAAAATGAAGGCGTGCCCGGCCGTTGGTACACGGAATTCAACGACGAACGCGATTTCGCCGCGCGCGAGGCCAATCGCTGGGCCTCCTGGGACAACAAGACCTCGTTCTGGTTGCAGAAGGAATATCTGCTGCAGGCCATTCACGACGCCGGCTTCGACATCGTGACGGAGCAATACGACGCGCTCGCGCCGACGATCGCCGCAAACCTGCTCAGCGAGGATTACATCCGCGGTAATCGCGGCATGTTCGTCGGGATCAAAAGCGCGGCGCGGTAGAATCATCGGGAACGAGAGCGTTGGACGCGCGCGGGATCGCGTTTACCGCTGAAACTTTTGACCGCAGGCGCTTGTCCCGGCGCCCGTCATCCGCCCTGCCGTGCAACGGGAGAAGGGCTTGCAGGGCGCCCTCTCAATTCAACGCGAACACAAACAGATAGCTGGAGTTCTCGAGCTTATCGAATTTTACGGGATGCAGATGGCGTCCACTGGTCTGTACGGCCAGAAATTGCTTCGGCCCGATCGCATAGGTCACCGGCGCGCCTTTCAGCGGCGTGCCGAGGTTGACGCGCCAGAGTTCTTCCAGCTTCTCGTCGTCGAAGGCGACGAAGGCGCCGTCCTGCATGGCGGTATAGAGCACGCCGCCGGCGGTCGCCGTGGCGCCCGAACGAATTTCGATTTCGGTGACGGCTTTGGCGATGACCTTGTGCGCCTGCGTGTCGAAGGCCGTCACCGAGCCATAGTAGAGATCGCTGGAGAAGGTCCGCTGCTGGCTCGCCTTGGCGTCGATGCCGCCGTTCGGCGACACGTATTTCACCTCCGCGCCATTCTGGGTGAAGCAGCCTTCGGCGCCGACGCCGTAGGCGATTTTCTTCACGGGATTGTAGGCGACGGGCTGATGGGCGACGCCGCCGTGCCAGGTGGGGCAGGCGCGTTTTTGGCCGTCGCCGCGCAGGGCGCGCGCTTCCTTCACATATTGCTGCACATCGAGATTGCCGTCGTATTCGACGGGCTTGCCGGTCTTGGCGTCGAGGCCCTTTGTCCAGTTGAGGTCGTTGATGTACTGGCCGCCCTTGATGAAGCTGCCGTTGGCGCGATCCAGCGAGTAAAAAAAGCCGTTGCGGCCGAAGTGGGCAACGACCTTGCGCGTCTCGCCATTGATTTGCGCGTCGTAGAGCAGATGAACGCCGTTCTCGTCATAGTCCCAGGAATCGTTCGGCGTGTACTGGAAATGCCATTTGAGCTTGCCGGTGTCGACGTCGATGGCGACAGCCGAATTGGTGTAGAGATTGTCGCCGGGGCGCGCTTGCGGATCGTAGATCGGCACGGGATTGCCGGTGCCCCAGATGGTGGTTTTCGTGCCGGGGTCGTAGGAGCCGGTCTGCCACATGCCGCCGCCGCCCGTCTTCCAGGCGTTGGTCTTGTCCTTCCAGGTTTCGCTGCCGGGCTCGCCGGGCTTGGGCACGGCGTACCAGCGCCAGAGCTCGTTGCCGGTCTTCACATCGAGCGCGGCGAGCCAGCCGCGCGTGCCGCCATCGCCGGCGCCGTTGGCGACAATGAGTTTGTCTTCCGCGGTGATCGGCGCGGTGAGAAAGCGCTCCTTGTTGCCGAATTCATTGGCGACGGCGACTTTCTTGTCCCAGACGATTTCGCCCGAATCACGGTTGATGGCGATGACGCGGCCATCGGGCAGGTTGGCGAAAACGAGGTCGTTCCACAAAGCGATGCCGCGCGTCTGCGGGCGGTTGCCTTCGTGCTGCACGCCCGAATCGCTGGTCCAGACGAACTCGCCCTTCGCCGGATTGCGCGCGTCGATCTTGTAGACCGTGCCCCAGCCGTCGGTCGTGTACATGAAGCCGTTGTCGACGAGCGGATTGACCTCGTTTTCAAGGCCGTTCTGGCCGATGTCCTGCATGCCGCCGAGCGCCAGCGCCCAGACAAGGCGCAGGTTTTTGACGTTCTCGCGGTTGATCTGCGTCAGCTTCGAATAACGCTGCGAGCCATAATCGCCGTTCATCATCAGCCAGTTCTGCGGCTCGTTCTGGGCGTTGATGAGCCGGTCCCTGTTGACGGTGATGGAATAACCTTTTTGCTGGGCGAAGGCGGCGGCGCCGAGGGCGCAGAACGAGACGCTGGCGAGCGCGGCGAGGGCGAGCGTGCGGTTGCGCGGGATCATGGGGCTTCCTCCGTTGGATTGTTGTTGGGGCAGACTATGCGGGGATGCGGCGGGCGGCAATGGGCGGGTTCGAACGCTCTTCCCGGCCTCATTGCCCCGACAGCGCCTCGATCGGCGGGCGGCGATAGGCCATCAGCGCCGGCGCAATGGCGGCGAGCAGGCCGAACACGACAAATCCCGCGACAAGCGCGAATTCGCCCGCGCCGATCTCAAGCGGCAGCGCGATGCCCGTGCGCAGGGCGAACAATTTTGACAACACGAAAGCCGCGCCCGCGCCCAGCAGCAATCCGGCGAGCGCGCCGCCGACAATGATGACGGCGATCTGCGTGAACACGCAGGCGAACACGTAGAGCTTCGGCGCGCCGAGCGCGCGCAGCACGGCGAACTGGCGTCGGTGCAGGTTCAGGATCGCGATAATCCCCGCGAGAATCGCGACAACCACGAGCCCCTGCGTCGCCAGCGCGAACCAGCTCATGAGATCGCGAATGTCGCCCATGATCGCGTAGAGCGGGGTCAACGCCTCCGCCGGAAAGAAAGCCATGGTTGTGGGCGTGCGCCAAAGGCCGCGCAATCCATAGGCGTCGTTGACGCTGCGCGGGGCCATGACCACGGCGGGAACGCCGGGCACTTTATCGGCGGCAAACGGCGGGCCAAGCCGGGTTTCGCTGGGCAGGTGTCCGGTCGGCAATTGATGCGTGCGCCAGACGGATTCGATGGGAATGACGATGGCATTGTCCCACGGCGTGCCCGTGGGTTTCATGCGCCCGACGATGGCGAGGGCGACGCCGTGTTCATGCAGCACAGCTGTCTGTCCCGCGTCGCCGTCGTCATCGTCGTCGTCGGCGGCCAGGCCATGGGCGGGATGAAAGGTTTCCCCGATCCGCAAGGCGACCGCGGCGCCCGCGACCGCCTCGTTTTCCTCAAGAAACATCCGGCCCGCCTGCAGCCCGCCGGACAGATGTTCGACGAAAGCCGCGATTGTGCCGACGACGGGCGAGCCTTTGTAGGAATCGCCGAATCCCAGCGGCGCGGCGAACCTGACGCGCGGTTCGGCGAGCGCGCGCGCAGCGTCGGCGGGCGTCATCAGCGGCACGCTGCCCGGCCGCAGGTAAATCGCGGCGAGCGTCGCGTCCGTCTGGCTGCCGGGGGCCGCGACGAGGAGATCGAACCGGTCCGCCGCGCGCGCGCTGCCGCGCCGCAACGCCGCCTCCTGCGCGGAAATGGCGACGCCGATGGCGGTGGCCACGACGATCAGCAGCCAGAACACGGCGTAGGTGCCGGCATGGCGCGCCATGCCGGCGCGCGCGACGAGCCAGGGGTTCACGTTTCCTCCTCCTCCGTCTCGTCGACGAGGCGGCCGTGTTCGAGCCCGACCCTTGCGTCCATGCTCTCGATGAGGGCGGGATCGTGGGTCGCGGCGATCACAGTGCGGCCTTCGGCGCGGGCGCGCGCCGTGAGCGCCCGGATCACCACGCTGCCCGCGTTCGCGTCGAGGCTCGCGGTGGGCTCATCCGCCAGAACAATCGGCGGATCGAACAACATGGCGCGGGCGAGGGCCACGCGCTGGCGTTCGCCGCGCGACAGCGCGCCCGCCGGGGTTCCGCGCGCGGGCACGCCGAATTCATCGAGCAGATCGCGCGCCCGCGTCCGCGTTTTCGCGTCGATCGCGAAGCGCGCGAAGGTCGCGGGCACCAGAACATTCTGCAAAGCGGTCAGTTCGGGCAGCAGTTCGAAGTCCTGAAACACGAAACCGACGTGTTCGCGGCGCCATTTGTCGCGCAAGGGCTCGTTCAGCGCGAGAATGTTCCGCCCGCCCCACAGAACGCGCCCGTTGGCGGGACGCAGCAGGCCGGCGATCGTGTACAACAGCGTCGATTTGCCCGAGCCGGAAGGCCCCGTCAGCGCGAGGCTTTTGCCGGGTTCCGCCTTGAGCAGGGTGATGGAAAGCGCGGAAAAGCGCTTGCCGCGGTCGATAAACTCCACGTCGGTCTTCGAAACAAGCAGCGGCGGCGCCGGCTCCACGCCGCTCATGCCTTTTTGAAGGCGGCGTCGCGCACGCGCACGCGGCTGACAAAGCCGGTGGCCGCGTCCGTCGCCTCTCCGATCTCGAGAAAGCCGACGACGCGGATCAGCAAATCGTAGTCGACGGCGCGCACCGGGCGCGCCGTTTGCACCATCACGATGTCGTTCGGCCAGGCCGCCGCGCTGTCGCAAAAGGGGCATATGGCGGCGGGGGTTTTTGTCAGCACGAAGAAGTTGATCTCGGACTTCAGCGGCGGCGCCATGTAGCCGCGCATTTCGACCTCCTGCCCCGCGTTGCGCCGCGCGGTCTCGGTGAAGTCGTTGTCGGGGTTCAATAAATCGGCGAAACCGACGCGGGTTGCCGCGTCGGCGCGCGGCGCGGCAAGCAGCCAGCCGGCCGGCAAGACGAGCAGCGCGCGGCGCGTGAGCGGCGCGGGGCGGCGGATTCCTGATTGTCTGGCGCGGAACATGGCGGGACGGAGCCTGAATTGCCAAAAATGAAGCGTGCCTTTCCCGCGGGCAAAGGTCAAGCGCGGTTGAGGACAGCGCGGTTGAGGAGAGTGTTGGTCCCTTGGGGCCGCAGGGGGCTTTAAGGCGGATGGACCGGGGAATGGCCTTTGCCTGGGCAAGTAAGGCCTCTGAAACGCATCATTAACATTTGCGCTACCCACCTAGCGCAAACGAATATAGGCTGCATACGGCCGTCTGAGATGGTTTAAGGGCCATAGGGCTTTTTCGCGGTCTCGACGCCGGTTTTGGGCGCGCGGGACGGCTCCGGCGGCGACGCAAAACGCGCGCGTGATTTGCGCGCAATTCATCGAATGTTCGCGCGACAAGGCGCGCAATCGACGCAAAACGCACCGCGGCTGTTTTGCGCGGAAGCCGCGCGCCAGATAAAGGCCAGGTTCAGGCGGGCCACGAAGGCGTGGATGCCGCGGGAATTTCATTTTTTTTCGCGACGGCCGCAGCGTTTTGACAGTTAATAATCAATCGTTAATTTTTGTCGTAAGGGATGGGCGAATTGACGGCGGACATGCGGATGGGTTTTGTCGGAAGCGATTTCGGGAAGGCGGGCGCGCTGGCTGCGAAGCTGGCTGAAGGAGGGCGTGCCGACGTGACCGGAAGCGGCGATGCGGTTGACAGGCGGAGGGCGGGCGGCTTTTGGCTGGGAGGTGCCGGGCGCTGGTGGCGCGTGTGCGGACGGGCGCCCGGCCACAAACCGTCGGTTGAGTTCGAAACCGAACTGCGCCAATCTCAACCCGCCTGACCAAGAGCGAAAACAGCATGTCCCTGATTTAGCCGTGTCGCACTTCAGGGGCGCAGTCCAATATCATGTCGCCGTAATTCCCTTCATTTTTATGACACATGGATTGATACGTCCACCCTGCGAAGAATTGGCGCAAACATCCAGCGCTTGCATGGGGCGCGGTCACCCCCTAGCATGGGTTCACACAAATGAAGTTTGCGCGACGGCGCGGAGCGCCGGGGCCTGTCGCGTCAGGGAGTTGCGTTTTCGCCAATGGCGTCGTTGATTGAAGTTGAACATCTGAAAAAGCGTTTCGGGTCCATCGTCGCGGTCGACGACGTGAGCTTTTGCGTGGCGCCGGGCGAAGTGCTGGGTTTTCTCGGCCCCAACGGCGCCGGCAAATCCACAACCATGCGGATTATCGCGGGCTCGCTGGCGGCAAGTTCGGGCGCCGCGCGCATCTGCGGCCATGATGTGCGGGCGGAAGCCGGCGCCGCCAAGGCGCAGCTCGGTTATCTGCCCGAGGGTTCGCCGCTCTATGGCGACATGACGCCGGAGGGCCTGCTGGATTTCGTGGCGCGAGTGCGCGGCATGGAGCCGGAGCGGCGGCGCAGGCGGGTGGCGGAAGTCATTGAAAGGCTGGAGCTTGGCGAGGTTCTGCATCGCGCCATCGACACGCTCTCCAAGGGGTTCAAGCGGCGCCTCGGACTGGCGCAGGCGCTCGTGCACGACCCCAGGGTGCTGATCCTGGACGAGCCCACCGACGGCCTCGATCCGAACCAGAAACAATCCGTGCGGCGGCTGATCAACGAAATTGCCGCCGACAAGGCGATCATCATCTCGACGCATCTGCTCGAGGAGGTGGATTCCATCTGCAAGCGCGCCATTATCATCGCCGCCGGACGCGTCGTTGGCGGCGGCACGCCCGAGGAATTGCGCCGCAACGCGGTCAATCACAACGCGGTGCGGGTGCGCGTGGGGGCCGCCGACGCCGCCACGGCGATGGCGCTCGCGCGGGCGCTGCCAAAGATGGCGAGCGTCGATCAGCGCGACGAAGACGGCGTGACGTTGATCACGGCCACGCCGCAGGGCGGCGCGTTTGTGGCGGACGCGGTTGCTTCGGCGTTGCGCGGCGCCTGCATCGACGTGCGCTCCCTCGATGTGGAGGAGGGGCGGCTCGACGACGTCTTCCACCGCCTGACGCGGGAGGCGCGGAGCCATGCGGCATAATTCGGGATTGCAGTAATGGCCGTCACCTGGACCATCGCGCGGCGCGAGTTCGCCGCCTATTTCGCGACGCCGCTGGCCTATGTTTTTCTCGTGGCTTTTGTCGTCGCGGCGGGCGCCATGACTTTTTACGCGGGCGGTTTTTTTGGACGGCGGCAAGCCGATCTCGCGCCCTTCTTCATGTTCCATCCCTGGTTGTTCATGGCGTTGATTCCCGCCATCGGCATGCGGCTGTGGGCCGAAGAGCGCCGCACCGGCACGATGGAGTTGCTGATGACGCTGCCGATCACGACGCCTCAGGCGGTGGGCGGAAAATTCTTCGCGGGTTGGCTGTTCGCGGGCCTCGCCCTGACGCTGACCTTTCCCATGTGGCTCAGCGTGATCTGGCTGGGCTCGCCCGACAACGGGGTGATCCTCGCCTCCTATGTCGGCAGCTTTTTGCTGGCGGGCGCCATGCTGGCGGTGGCCTCCTGCGTGTCGGCGTTGACGCGCAACCAGGTGATCGCCTTCATCCTGGCGATCGGCGTGTGCCTGCTGCTGATGATCAGCGGCGTCGAGGCCGTCACCTCGAGCCTGCGCGGCATTCTGCCCGCGCAGGCCGTGGATCTGCTGGCTTCATCCTCCATGCTGACGCG
>JANYDZ010000681.1 GCA_025363375.1 Hyphomicrobiales bacterium | reverse complement strand
TGCCGATCGAAATCGCGTTGCGCCGCGCCTCGTTGTCGAACAAAAGCTGCGCGACGCCGTTCTTTTTGGTTCCAACGATTTGTCCGGCCACATGATGCTCCCGCGCGCAAATAATCGCCGATCTTCTAGCGGTCGCCGCCGCGCCCGGCAACTTGCGGGGCAAGTCTTGTGGGACAAGGCGCGATGCCTGGGCAGCCGCTTGTCGCGGCGGGTTCCGGCGCCGTCGCGCGGAATATGCGGGGCGGCGCAACCGACGAAGCAGGGGCGCCCGTTTCCCGCAGGTTTATGGTGCGGCGCAACCCTATCTGCGCTAAGGGTCCGCCTCTTCCAAATCACTGGACTACCCAAGAGACCTGGAACCTATGGCCGCGCCGCTTTTGACTTTGCAAGACATCGAATTGACCCTCGGCGGCAAGCCGCTGCTGGAGGGAGCGGAGCTTTCCGTCGCGCCCGGCGAGCGGCTCTGCCTCGTGGGGCGTAACGGCTCGGGCAAATCGACGCTCCTGAAAATCGCCGCCGGGCAGCTTGAATTCGACAAGGGCAAGCGCTTCTTCCAGCCCGACGCCAGCGTGCGTTATTTGCCGCAGGAGCCCGATCTCGCCGGCTATCCCAGCGTCATTGCCTATGTGGAGGCGGGGCTGAGCCCCGCGGACGACCCCTGGCGGGCCCGCTACCTCCTCAACGAACTCGGCCTGACCGGCGAGGAAAACCCCGCGAACCTGTCCGGCGGCGAAGCGCGCCGCGCCGCGCTGGCGCGCGTGCTTGCCCCGCAGCCCGACGTGTTGCTGCTCGACGAACCCACCAACCATCTCGACCTGCCGGCCATCGAATGGCTGGAGAGCGAGCTTGCGTCCCTGCGCTCCGCCCTCGTCATCATCAGCCACGACAGGCGCTTTCTGCAAAACCTGTCGCGCGCCACCGTGTGGATTGATCGCGGCGGCACGCGCCGCATAGATCGCGGCTTCGGCGATTTCGAGGAATGGCGCGATCAGGTGCTCGAGGAAGAAGAGCGCGATCACCACAAGCTGCAACGCCAGATCGTCAATGAGGAACATTGGGTCCGCTACGGCGTGACGGGGCGCCGCAAGCGCAACGTGGGCCGAATGGCGCGGCTCGGCGATTTGCGCAAGGAGTTCCGCGAGGCGCGGCGCGCCGTCGGCGAAGTCAAGATGAGCGTCGCCGAGGGACGCGTCTCCGGCAAGCTGGTCATCGAGGCCGAACATGTGTCGAAGACCTACGGCCAGCGCCAGATTATCGATGATTTTTCGATCCGCGTCTTGCGCGGCGACCGTATCGGCATTGTCGGCTCCAACGGCGCCGGCAAGACGACGCTGGTAAACATCCTGATCGGCAAGCTGGAGCCCGACGCGGGCGGCGTGCGTCTCGGCGCGAACATTGAAATGGCGAGCCTCGATCAGCAGCGCTCCGCGCTAGTTGGCGACACTTCGCTGAAAGACGTGCTGACCGGCGGCGGCGGCGACTGGGTGGAAATCAACGGCGAGAAGAAACACGTCATCGGCTACATGAAGGACTTTCTCTTTCCGCCCGAGCAGGCGCGCACGCCTGTGTCGCGCCTGTCGGGCGGCGAGCGCGGCCGCCTCACCCTGGCGCGCGCGCTCTCGCTGCCGTCCAACCTGCTGGTGCTCGACGAGCCGACCAACGATCTCGATCTCGAAACGTTGGACCTGTTGCAGGAGACAATTTCCGATTATCCGGGAACGGTGATCGTCGTAAGCCATGACCGCGATTTCCTCGACCGGGTCTCGACTTCCGTGATCGTCGCCGAAGGAGCAGGCAAATGGCAAGAATACGCCGGCGGTTATTCCGACATGGTCTTGCAACGCGGCTTCGGCCTCGGCGGCGTCGCGGCGGCGGCGCCTGTGAAAGCGCCGAAGCTGAAGGCGGGAACCGTCGCGCGCGCGCAAACGGGCGGCAAGGCGCGTCTTTCGTTCAAGCAGAAACACGCGCTGGAAACATTGCCCGGACGCATCGAGGAGATGCGGGCGTTGCAGGCGGGTTTGCAGAACAAGCTCGACGAGCCCGACCTTTATTCGAAAAATCAGAGGGAGTTTGCCAGGATCACGCAACAGTTTGGCGATCTCGAAGCGAAGATCGGCAAGGCCGAAGAGGAATGGCTGGAACTGGAGATGCTCAGGGAGGAAGTCGGGGGGTAGATTTCCGGCGAATGTCCGCGCGGCCGGATCGATGCCGACACAAGCGTCACTTCCCCTCCAGCCCCTTCGCGATCGCATGCCGCTTCGGCATCGCGTAAAGCCAGATCGCCAGACAGATCGCCGCGCCCACGGCAAAAGTCGGGCGCAATCCATATTGCTGCGCGAAATATCCCGCAAAGATCGAACCCACCGCCGGCATGCCGCGAAATATGAGCAGGTAGAGACTCATCACGCGTCCCCGCATGTCGTTCTCGACGGCTGATTGCGTGAGCGCCTGCGTGCTCGTCGACATCGTGTTGAGCGTGAAGCCGAGGAACGCGGCGCTGACGACGCCCAGCATAAAATTGTCCGTGGCGACGAGCGCCAGCGTCGAAAGCGCGAGACCGACAAAACCGTGAAAAATGCGCCGCGTCAGGCCCGCGACGCCGCCGCGCATGGCGATGGCCATCGCGCTGGCGCAAGCGCCGACGCCGATGCCCGACGTGAGCCAGGCCAACTCAACCGGGCCGCCGCCGAAGACTTTTCCGGCAAAGCCCGGCAGCATGTCCTGCACCGGGCGAATGAAGATCGAAGCCATGGTCATCAGCAGGAAAACCGGACCAATGCCCTTGTGCGCGCGCACATAGGCGACGCCTTCGCCAACGTCGCGAAACAGGTTTTTGCCGGCGCGCGCGCGCTTGACTTGTTCGGGCAGGCGCAACAACGCGAGGATGGTCTGGAACAGCACGGAGCCGCAGGCGTGCGTGACGAAAGCGCCGGCGACGCCCACGGACGCAATCGCCAGCGCGGCGCAGGCGGGTCCGACGAAACGGGCGACCTGAAACAGCGCGGAATCAAGCGCGATCGCCGGCGCGAATTCCTCGAACGGAACCGTGCGCGGCAACAGGGTTTGCCGCCCGGCGCCGGCGAAGGGATACAACACGCCGCCGTAAAGCGCGATGCCAAGCAACGCGTATTCGCTCATCGTGTTGGTGAAGATCAAAACCGCGAGCGCGATGGCCTGCAACATCAACAGAAATTGCGACAGTCTGGTCAGGACCCAGGAATCCATGCGGTCCGCGACGGCGCCGGCGATAGGCGCGAGCAGGATCATCGGGCCGAGATCGGCGGCGGCGATGAGGCCCAGCCAGAAGGTCGAATGTGTGAGCTCCCACGCCAGCCAGCCAACGCCGAGCCGCATCATCCAGCCCGTGATGGAATAGAGCGTCATGCCCAATTCGTAGAGCGCGAAATTGCGATGGCGCCAGACGCGGACGGCGGGCTTTGTCGATGCGGCGAAAGACATCGCGGGGCTACGCCAGCCCCCGCTTTTGCAGCAGCGCGTCGGCATTCGGCAGTCTGCCGCGAAACGCGGTGTAGGCCTCCTTGGGATCGCGCAGATTGCCGGCGGAATAGATGAATTCATACAGCTTTTTGGCGGTCGCTTTGTCGAACACGTCGCCGGTTTCTTCAAAGGCGGCGAACGCGTCGGCGTCGAGCGCCTCCGACCACAGATACGAATAATAGCCGGCGGCGTAGCCTTCGCCCGAAAACACATGGGCGAAATGCGGCGAACGGTGGCGCATCGGAATTTCCCGCGGTTTGTCGATGCGCTTGAGCGCGTCGCGTTCGAAAGCGAGCGGGTCTTCGGTCTTTGCGGGATCGGCCTGATGCAGATCGAGATCGACGTAGGTCGAAGCGCAATATTCGACGGTCGCGAAGCCCTGATTGAAGGTCCGCGCGGCGAGCACGCGCCGCAACAAGGCTTCGGGCAGCGGTTCGCCGGTCCGCGCGTGGAGCGCGAAACGCCGCAACACCTCGGGTGTCATCAGCCAATGTTCATAGAGTTGCGAGGGCAGCTCGACAAAATCGGTGGAGACGGATGTCCCGGCCAACGTCGGATAGGTCACGTTCGACAGCATGCCGTGCAGCGCGTGGCCGAACTCGTGGAAAAGCGTGTGCGCGTCGGTCAGGGTCAGCAGGGCGGGCTCGCCCGGCGCCGGCCTGGCGGCGTTCAACACATTGACGATGACGGGCCTGACTTCGCCGCCGAAATTCTGCTGCGCGCGAAACGCCGACATCCACGCGCCGCTGCGCTTGGACGGGCGCGCGAAATAATCGGCGATAAAGATCGCGACATGCTTTCCATTCGCGTCCTTTGCTTCAAAAGCGCGCGCGTCCGGGTGATGGACCGGCAGATCCGGCCGTTCCTCAAAGCGCAGCCCGAACAGCCTTTCCGCCACATGGAAGGAGGCGGCGATCATATTGTCGAGCGTGAAATAAGCGCGCAACCCGGCTTCGTCGATGGCGTATTCCCTCGCGCGCAATTTCTCCGAATAATGCCGCCAGTCGTGCGGCGCCAGCTCGAAATTGCCGCCTTCCGCGTGGATCATTTCCTGCAGCTTGTCGCGTTCGCGCAGGGCGCGCGCTCTGCCGGCGCTCCACACGCGGTCAAGCAATTGCCGCACGGCGGCCGGCGTTTCGGCCATGGTGTCGTCGAGCTTGAAATCGGCGTAGCTCGCGTAGCCCAAAAGGCGCGCGCGCTCCGCGCGCAATTTGACGGTCTCGGCGATGACCGCGCAATTGTCGCTGGCGCCGCCGTTCTCGCCGCGCGCCAGAAACGCGTTCAAAACAATTTCACGCAAATCGCGCCGCGTCGAGGCCGTGAGAAAGGTCTCGACGTTGCCGCGGGAAAGCGACACCGCGTGCTTGCCCTTGTGGCCGCGCTCTTCGGCCAGCGCCGCGGCGCCGGCGCGGAAATCGTCCGGCAATCCCGCCAGATCGTCTTCCCCGTCGAGCACAAGCAGATAATCGCTCTCGTCCTTCAGGACGTTCTGCGAAAACCGCGTGCCGAGGCTGGCGAGGCGCTCGGTGATGGCCGCCAGACGGGACCGCCCGTCCGGCGACAGCCGCGCGCCGGCGCGCACAAAGCTCTTGTGCACGCGCTCGACGAGCCGCAATTGTTCCGCATCGAGGCCAGCCGCGCCGCGCGCCGAAGCAACCGCGTCCACGCGCGAAAAAAGGCGCGGATCAAGATAGATCGCGCTGCGGTGACGCGCGAACAGGGGCGCGAC
>JANYDZ010000679.1 GCA_025363375.1 Hyphomicrobiales bacterium | reverse complement strand
CGGCATGGCGACCGTGGGCTTTGGCGTGTCGACCAGCATCTGGCCCGCCATGGCCTGTCTCGCGATCCTCGGTTGCGCCGATGTCATAAGCGTCGTCATCCGGCAGTCGCTGATCCAGATCGGAACCCCGGACGCCATGCGGGGGCGCGTGATCGCCGTGCATTCGATTCTCGCCGGCGCATCCAACAATCTCGGCGATTTCGAATCGGGCGTGGCGGCCTCCCTGATCGGAACTGTGCCCGCGGTGGTCGTTGGCGGCGCCTGCGCAATGGCTGCGGCGATCGCGTGGATCGGTCTTTTTCCCGGCTTATGGCGGCGGAATCGCATGTCTGGCTAAAAGCTTACGTTGGGTTAACCCGTCGTTAACCATACTTAATGAACATGCGGAAATTCGTTAACCCTTTGGGGGGTCCACGCATGCCGTCGCCTGATCACGCTACACCGCGCAACCACTCGGCGAACGCGCCGCGCGCCGGCGTCGTCCCGGAATTTCAAGACCGCCCGGGCCAGAGCGAAGCGGTCGCTGCGAAACTCGCCGAGCTGATGGAGATGATGCGCGCGATGTCCGCGCGTCCCGAGCCCGCGCCTGTCGCAACCCGCGTTGCGGAGAAGGCCGCCGTTCCGCCCGCCGCAGCCCCGGCGAGGGGAACCGACGATGCCCGCTTCAACGAGCTTCTCGACAAATATCTGGGCGCTTTGCCGCCACAATATCCCGCGTCGGCGCCGGTCGAATCCAACAATTCGCGCTTTGAAGAACTCGCCGAGCTGTTCAAGGCAAAACTGGCGCCCCCGCCGCCGCTGCCGTCTTTTTCCACCCGGGCCCGCCCCGTCGCGCGAATGGATGCCGATTGCGGCTACGCGCCGCCCATTGCGCCCGCGATGGTTGATGGCGGCGACGCGGCCGAAGCCATGCGAAAGGTTTCCTACACGCGCAACGCGGCGCAACTGGCTGAAGCCGAATTGATTGAATTGACAAACCGCCGGGCGGTCGAAACGGCGGCAAGCGAAGCGACCGCCGCTTTGGCGGCGACGCGGCCAAAAATTCCGACGGCGCGCGCGGTCGATCCGCAGCCGGAAACGACCTCTGTGCCGCCGTCCTCGGCCACAGCCCAGTTGCGCAGATTGTTCGAGGCCTCGATCAGGCGTTCCAACGCTTCGCGATTGTCGGCCCCAACCGAGCCGGTGGCCCCGGCCGCCGCGCAGGACAGGCCGTCGTTTTTCGCGCCGCGCCGCGCGCCGCCGCCCGGCAATGACGCAAGCAACGATGCCGCCGGCGCCGAGGACGCCACATCCCGAACCGGCGAAGAGCGCGCGCCGCCCTCCGCCGCGCGCGGCAATCTTCAGGCGCGGCTCCCCGTCCCCGACTTCACCGGATTGATCGCGGCGTCGGCCGGGGGGGCGGTGGAAGGCCGCCCGCGCAAATTCGCGCCCGCACAAGGGCTGGCGGCTTCCCTCGTGGCGTTGATGCTGGGCTGCGGCTGGTTGGTGACCGCGTGGAAAAACGACACGCGTCCGCTGGTCGCAGCCATGGACGACTTGCGCGCCAGAATGAACGTCGTTGAAGCAACGCGCGAGGATGTCGCCGCGATGCGGGCCGGCTTCAACGGCTTGCGCTCGACATTGGACGACGCGCAGGCGTCGACTTCGACCGCCATGGTCTATCTGAACGCGCGCTTCGACAAATTGGACCGCGCCGCGTCCGTCCAGGAACGCGAAAGCTTTCGCGCCGTCGACGCCGGCAAGCCGTTGTCAAAGCCCGTGGATAGACGGGCTGTCTCCAGCATACCCGCGCAGGCCGCATTTTCGCAGGGCGGGCCATCGTCGCTTGCCGCCGCGGCGAGGCTCGTTCCCGCGCAGCCGGCGGCTTCGACGCAGGCGGCTTCCGCCAAATCGCAAAAGCCAAACGGCGAGGCCGTCGGTTACGTCGTTCGCGAGGCTTACAATGGCCTTGCCAATGTCGAAAGCCGGGACGGAAACCGCTGGGTTGCGGTCGGCGATACGCTGGAAGGCGCGGGCAAGGTGCGCGCGATCGAGTTGCGGGGCCGCCAATGGGTGGTTGTCACCCAGAGTGGAATCATCAAGTCCGAAACGAAATGATTGAAGCAAACCGCGTCGTCGGCGGACGCGGCCAACGGCGGTCACGATCATGAGCGAAATCGAGAAATCTCCGGAAGACGCGCGGGACGCGACAGCCGGCAACAAGGCTGACGCGGCTCGCGGCGAAACGACCGACGACTCCGGGAGCGCGTTGATCGAGCCGGCGACGTCCAAAGCTGTTGAACCGCCGCAAGCCTCCCAAGACTCCCAAGAATCCCAAGCCTCCCAAGCCTGCATTGAGACGGCGCGGAGCGCGGGCAGAATGGACGCCAGAATGGACACAATGCCCGATAAGCCGGTCGTTGCCGGCATCGAGCCGCCCGCCATCGCGGCGCCCGTCGTGAACCTGGCCGCCGCGGCCGCGAACGCCGAACGCGGGAATGGTCCGGGCCCCGCCGCCGTTCCGGTCAAAATCGCTCCAAAACCCGTGCGCGCGTCGACGCCTGGAAAGCCGAATGTGGCGTCTCCCGCCGTTGCGAGCGGACCACGGCGCTTTGCCGCCGAACACGGATTCATGGCGGCGGGCGTAGCCGCGGCGCTGGGCGTCGGCTGGATTGTCGGCGCCAACAGTTTTGACGCCGGCGCAAATTCACAGCGTCTGGCGGCGGCGCTGGAGGCGCTGGACGCGAAGATTGATTCTGTCGCGGCCAGAACGGCGGGCGCCGAGGATGTCGACGCGTTGCGCGCCAGCGCGGAAAAATTCAAGACGAGCCTTGAGGCCACGCGCAACAACACCGCGGCGGCCGTCGCCCAATTGACCAACAAATTCGACCGGCTCGAGCGCGATCAGTCCGCCCGTTTCGACAGAATCGACAAGGACGTGTCGGCGCGGTTGGACCGGTTCGCCGAACGGTTGGACCGCGTGGAACGCGCCGCCGCCGCGCCCGCTCCGACCGCCTCTATTCCGCATGCCGAGCCGCCGCCCGCCGCCCCGCGCGCGCAGGAGACCCGCGTGCCCCAAACCGCCGCGTCAACTGCGCCGACGGCGGACCGCGCCAAAATTCCGTCCAATGGCTACGTGCTGCGCGAAGTGCGCGGCGGGGCCGCGCTGATCCAGAGCCGCGCCGGTTTGTTGGAAGTTCTGCCCGGCGACCGCGTTCCGGGCGCCGGACGCGTGCGTTCCATCGAGCGGCGCGGCGGGCAATGGGTCGTGGTGACGACGAGCGGCGTGATCGACGCTCAAGGCTATTGAGGCGCGGGCGCCGCGGGCAAACGCGCCAGAAAATCGATCAACGCGCGGTCGTGCAGCACAACCATGCGCTCGCGCGGCTTTAGCCAGGCGACGGCGTCGGCGATATCGGCGGAATCATTGAGTTTGGCTTCGGCCACGGCGCGGTCGGGATCGATGACGCCGCGTTTGCGCGCGGGCGCCGGCGGCAGAAACGCTTCGTGCATGGCGCGGAACGCGGGATCGGCGTGGATCGCCGCGAGCGCGTCTTCCTCGTCGCGCCCCTCGGCGGCGAGCTTGTCGGCGAGCGCGTTGGAGCGCCGCGCGATTTCCGGCTGCGTGGTTTCGTCCGGCGTCAGCAGCAGCCCCATGCGTTTAAGCGCCATGCCGATCGAAAGCATGCCGCTCGTCCACGACAGAAAAATAGCGAGGACCAGACCGGCGATTGTCGGCGACATCCACGCCGCCAACGAGGGCGAAACAATCAGGCCCGCGGCCAGAGCGAGGAAGCCAAGGGCGACATGCGAGCGATGCCGCCGCACAATGCTCATGAAGGGGATCGAGCCGTCGTCGCGTCGTTGCGGATTCCAGCCGGTGTCGCGTCCCAGCAGGATCTGCATGACCGAACCCGTCTGGATCACCATCATCACCGGCGCCAGCAAGGCCGACATGACGATTTCGAGCAGCGCTGAAACCAGAAGGCGAAATCCCCCGCCGCAGGCGCGGCGCGTGGCGCCGTCGAACAGGGCGACGAGGATGCCGAAGAATTTCGGCGCCAGCAGCACCGCCATGGTCACGCCGAAAAGCTGCAACGCGCGCTCCGCGTCGAACACCGGCCATGCCGGGAACAGACGGAACTCGTCGGTGAAATATTCGGGCCGCACGTAGGCGGACTGAAAAACCAGCACGATGCCGACGATCAGCTGCATCATCCAGAAGGGCGAAGCGACGTAGCCCATGATGCCGGTGGCGAAATGCTGGCGCGTGGCGAGCTTCAACCCCTTCGCCTGCAAAACGCGGATGTGCTGCAGATTGCCCTGGCACCAGCGCCGGTCGCGGGCGGCCAGATCGATCAGCGAAGGCGGGCTTTCCTCGAAACTGCCGCCCAGCGTCGGCAGCATGTAGACGGCGTATCCGGCGCGCCGCATCAGCGCGGCCTCGACGAAATCGTGGCTGAGAATATGTCCGCCAAAAGGCGGCCGCCCGCGCAAGTCCGGCAGCCCGCAATGATCGGCGAACGCCCTGGTGCGGATGATAGCGTTGTGACCCCAGTAATTGCCGTCCCGCCCCGACCATATGGCCAGGCCCGAGGCGATCACCGGTCCGTAAATGCGCGCCGCGAATTGCTGCAACCGCGCGAAAAAAGTGTTGCGGTTGATGATCAGCGGCAGCGTCTGGATAATGCCGGAATCGGGATCCGCCTCCATCGCGGCCGCCAGGCACAGGATGGATCGCCCGGTCATCAGCGAATCCGCGTCCAGCACCACTAGGTGCTCGTAGGCGCCGCCCCAGCGCGTCACAAAGTCCGCGATATTGCCGGCCTTGCGCGCCGTGTTTTTCGGCCTGTGGCGATAGAAGACGCGCGCGCTTGCGCCGATCCGCGCGCGCATCGCCAGAAAGGCGCGCTCCTCGGCGATCCACACGTCGGGGTTGGTCGTGTCCGACAGAAAGAACCAGTCGAAACACGCGCCAAGCCCGCTCGTCCCGACGTCCTCGATCATCGCCTGCACGGCGGCGAAAACGCGCGACGGCGCCTCGTTGTAGATGGGCATCGCCACGGCGGTGCGTTTGCCGAGTTGGGTCGGGATCTCGGGCGCCGCGGCGCGCGCAAACAAAAGCCACGCAAAGCCGACGATGCCGCTGGTAAAGGCGATGGCGATCCACGAAAAGTTCAACACGAAGAGAACCAGCAGCGCCACCTTGAGCGTCGTGATCGCGCCGACATTGATGACGCCGTACATTTCGTTGGCGCCGTAAAGCGTCAGCGCGAACGCGCCGCCGAACACGGCGAGCCGGGTCAGGACCGGCGTCGAGGCCAGGCGCGGCGCGGAATTTTTCCGCTGTCCCGCCTCGTCAAACCGCGACAGCGACTGCACCGGCATGGCCAGCCCGGCTTCCGGCGGCATTGGTTCCAAAGTCTTGAGCTCCGAAGGCTTGGGTTCCAAAGTCTCGGGTTCCAAAGTCTTGAGCTCCGAAGGCTTGAGCTCCGAAGTTTTGGGCTCCGGCGGCGCGATGGAAAGGTCAGCCTGCGCTGGCGCCGCGCCGGTCGCGGCCATGTGGGGCTTGTCCATGTTCGTCAGGGCGTCCATCGATAGAGCCAGGTCTCGCTGATCGGCTTTCCCTGCGCCTCGACTTGCAGGCGCAGCTCGCTCAGCGTTTCACCGCCCGCGTCGATATCGAAAATCACCCGAAATGTCTTGCGCTCGATGTTGAGATACGACTTCGTCGCCAGAATGGCGCCTGGGGAAACGCCGAGGTTGGCGACGAGTTCGGCGAGCTTTTGCTGATCGCCGAAAACATCGCCCGCAAACTCCACCATAAAGCGCCGGCGGCGCGAACCGGCCGGCGCGCCGGGTACGCGGCCGCTGCGCGCGTGGACGCCGATCGCCCCACCCGGGCGATTGGGCGGCGTCCAGCACCAGAATTGCCGGTACGCGAAGGCGGTTTCGCTGCCCGCCGCAAGCCCGCCGCGCGGCCGCCAGTAGGCGACGATGTTGCGGTTGACCTCGGAATCGGAGGGTATTTCGATCAGGGTGACGGCGCCGGGGCCCCAATCGCCCAGCGGCTCGATCCACAGCGAGGGACGCCGCTCCCAGCGCACGTCGTCGTCAAGAAACCGCGCGAAATCCCGGTCGCGTTGCAGAAAGC
>JANYDZ010000669.1 GCA_025363375.1 Hyphomicrobiales bacterium | reverse complement strand
GTCGCCTCCATCGCTATTTTCACCGCGTGGCCCGTCGGCAAAATTCTCGCGCAGATGTTTGTGCCGCGCGCGGACCTCACGCTGGCGGCGTCCTTCGCCGCGCGCCTGTTCGACGCGAAAATCTGGGGCCTCTCCTGCCTTTTCGTCGGCACGGGCTGCGGCGTTTTCTGGAACACGCTGGTTCTCGCCACGGCCAGCGCCAGCGCCGCGACGGTTTTGGGGTTTTGCTTCGCGTTGATCGTCGCCCGCAGCGGCTTTCGCGCCAAAAGGGCGCTGCGGCTTTTGACCGTGTTGCCGATCATCACGCCGCCGTTCGTCATCGGGCTTGGGCTGATCCTGATCTTCGGCCGTTCCGGGCTCGTCAATCAACTCGTTGAAGCAGTCACGGGCTGGCAGCCGGGACGCTGGATTTACGGCTTCACCGGCGTTTCATTGGCGCAGGTTTTTTCCTTCACGCCGACGGCTTTCCTCGTGCTGATCGGCGTTGTGGAAGGCGTCTCACCCGCCATGGAGGAGGCCGCGCAAACCTTGCGCGCCAACCCCATGCGCGCCTTCAAAACCGTGACGTTGCCGCTGATGCGTCCGGGCCTTGCCAACGCGTGGCTTGTCGTCTTCATCGAAAGCCTCGCCGATTTCGGCAATCCCATCGTGCTCGGCGGCTCCTACGGCGTGCTCTCAACCGAGATCTTCTTCGCCGTCGTCGGCGCGCAACAAGATTTTGGCCGCGCCGCCGTGCTTGCCAGCGTCATGTTGGCGCTCGCGCTGGCGGCGTTCGCCGCGCAGCGCTTCGTCGTGGGCAAGCGCTCCTATGTGTCGCTCACCGGAAAAGGCGACACGGGATTGCCGACGCCCCTGCCCGGGCCGGTGGCGCGCGCGGCTTTCGGCGTCGCGATCCCCTGGGTGATCCTGACCATCGCGGTTTACGCAATGGCGCTGGCTGGCGCTTTTGTGAAGGTCTGGGGGCGAGACTGGACGCTCACCCTCGATCATTTCCGCCGCGCTTTCGCGCTGGAATGGACGCGCGACGGCGCCATCATCTTTGCGGGCGGCGCGTGGCATTCGCTCGGCACAACCGTGATGCTTGCGGCCATCGCCGCGCCCATCGCGGCGGGTCTCGGACTGCTGGCCTCGTGGGTGCTGACGCGCCAGCGGTTTGCCGGGCGCGCCGCGCTGGAGTTCGCGCTGATGCTGACGTTCGCCGCGCCGGGCACGGTGATCGGCGTCGCCTATGTCCTCGCCTTTAATGTGCCGCCGCTGGAGATTACGGGCACCGCGGCGATACTTGTCGCGTGTTTTGTGTTTCGCAACCTGCCGGTCGGCGTGCGTTCCGGCGTCGCCGCCATGAGCCAGATCGACAAATCTCTCGACGAAGCCGCGATCACCCTGCGCGCCTCGACCTATCGCGCGCTGACGACGGTGGTTCTGCCGCTGCTCAAACCCGCCATTGTCACCGCGCTGGTCTATTCCTTCGTGCGGGCCATGACGACGGTCTCCGCGGTAATTTTCCTCGTCTCCGCAGAATATGAAATGGCGACCGTGGCCATCATCAACCGGGCGATCAACGGCGATTACGGCTTCGCCATCGCCTATTGCGCGGTGCTCATGGTTTTGATGACGGCGGCGATCGGCCTCATTCAACTCGCGGTTGGCGGCCGCCGTCTCGGGCGACGGACGGGCGAACCGGCGGTTTCAGGAGTTCGCGCATGACGAACAACGCAGGCGCCGCCGTGCGCCTTGAGGGAATAGCGAAAAAGTACGGCGCGGTCACGGCCGTCAGACCGCTCGATCTCGTCGTCGAGGCGGGCACGCTGGTGACGCTGCTGGGCCCGTCCGGCTGCGGCAAGACCACGCTGTTGCGCATGATCGCGGGGCTGGAACAATCCTCCGCTGGAAAGCTCTGGATCGGCGGACGCGACGTGACCTTGCTCTCCGCCGGGGAACGCAATGTCTCCATGGTGTTTCAAAGCTACGCGCTGTTTCCGCATATGAGCGTCGAGGAGAATGTCGCCTATGGCCTCGTCTCGTCGGGCGCGCGCAAGCAAGCCGCGCGGGAGAAAGCGCTGGCGTCGCTGGAAACCGTCGGCCTCAAGGGTTTTGGCGCGCGCCTTCCCTCGCAGCTGTCGGGCGGGCAACAGCAACGCGTGGCGGTGGCGCGCGCGCTGGTGCTGGAGCCGGACGTGCTGCTCTTCGACGAGCCCCTGTCGAATCTGGACGCGCGGTTGCGCCGCTCCATGCGCGAGGAAATCCGCGCGTTGCAACAGCGCCTCGGCCTGACCGTGGTTTACGTCACGCACGATCAGTCCGAAGCCCTTGCGGTTTCCGACCGCATCGTGGTGATGCGCGACGCGGAAATCGCGCAGGCCGGCACGCCGGAAGAACTCTACATGCGTCCGCGCAATGTTTTTGTCGCGACCTTCATGGGCGAGGCCAACGCCGTGAAGGGCGTGATCGTCGCCAGGGACGCCGGACGCGCCATCGTGCGTCTCGACGCGGCCTCGCTGACGCTCGTCGATCCCGGCCTGCCGGAAGGCGAGGCCGATGTCGTTGTCCGCCCCGAAGCCATCCGGCTGGGCGCCGCCGGCGGTCCGGGTATCGCGGGGCGCGTCGCTAAAGCCACCTACATGGGCGCGCACACCGAGTATGTCGTCGCGACGGCGCTCGGCGAACTCTTCGCGGTTTCGCCCGACAGGCTCGACCGCCACGCCGTCGGCGCCGAGGTGTCGGTCGGTTTCGACGCGGAGGGCGTCGTGCTCGTGGCGCCGTGAGGGACGCGAACGGTGGGCGCTCCAATGGGAGAAGGGGGCGCGCTGGGTTTCTACCCGGCGAGAGTGCTGTGGCTTCCCTACTGATTTCCCTGTGGTCGGCTCCGGATTAACACAGTAACCGCGCCGGGGCGCGTGAAAACGCGCCTTTCGTCGCTTCCATCCGGCGAACGATTTTCGGCGCGTGGCGGGTACGTGGGCTTCAATTCGTCGTCGCTGACCGCGCGCACCTGTTTGATCGCTTCGCCGAAGGCGCGCCGCGCTCCACCGTCGAAAAATATTATCCCGCTAATATCCTAACCCTTCCCCTTCATCGCGCCGTACCAGGCCCACAACAATCTTGCCGCCACCGCGCGCGCGGGGCGCCAGCGTTCGCCGATCTTTTCCAGTTGTTTCGCATCGGGGCGCTGGCGCAGTTTGAGCACCATGCGGGCGGCCTCCTGAAGGGCGAGGTCGCCGGTGGGCCAGGCGTCGGGATGGCCGAGGCAGGAGAGCAGGAACAGGTCCGCCGTCCAGGGGCCTATGCCGTGCAGGGCGACGAGGCGCTTGTGGGCTTCGTCAGCGCTCATCGCCGAGAGCGCTTTGAAATCAAGGGCTCCCTCAAGGACGGCGCCGGCGAGGGCGCGCAGGGTGCGCATCTTGGGCGTGGAGAGGCCGCAGGCGCGCAGGGCCTCGTCACTGGCGGCGGCGAGGGCCGCGGGGTCGCAGCCGGGAAAGCCGGTCTGGAAGCGGGCGTGGATGGCGCTGGCGCTGGCGGTCGAGACCTGCTGGCCGATGACGATCCAGATCAGGCCGGACAGGTCCGCCGGTCGCAGGCGCAGCGGTGGCGGGCCGGTCACCGCGAGCATGGCGCCGATCAGGGCGGGGTCGCGCGCGCGCAGCGCGGCAAGCGCGGCGGAAAGCGTGTCAACCGCGCGTATCGGCGCCAGCGCTACGCGGTCGATTGTGTGTGAGTCGGGGCTGTTTGCGTTGGAATCAACGCGAGATTTGACGCGCGCCGTGCGGGACTTGCGCGCGCCGCCGCGCGGGATAAGTTGCTCTGCGGGAGCCTTTCGCGCCATGATCGAGACCGCCTCCACGCCAGTGTTCCGTTTCGCGCCCTCGCCGAACGGCTTCCTGCACATAGGCCACGCCTATTCGGCCCTGTGCAACCAGAAGCTGGCGCGCGAACTGGGCGGGCGCCTGCTGCTGCGTATCGAGGACATCGACCGCGAGCGCAGCCGCGGCGAATTCGAGACGGCGATCTACGAGGATCTGGCCTGGCTCGGGATCGAATGGGAAACGCCGGCGCGGCGACAGTCTGAGCATTTCTCCGATTATGAACGGGCGCTGGAGAATTTGACCGGGCGGGGATTGCTGTATCCGTGTTTTTGCGCGCGCAGCGACGTGGCGAAGGCTGTTGGCGACGCCGAAAACTGGCCGCGCGCTCCGGACGGAGGGCTGCTTTACCCCGGGACTTGCACGCACCTGAGCGCCGAGGCGCGCGCCCGGCGTCTTGCTTCGGGGCAATCGGCGGCGCTGCGGATTCACCTCGACGAGGCGGTCGCGCAGGTTGGATTGAGGTTGGGCTGGCGCGAATATGGCGAGGGGCCGCATGCCCGCGATGTGGCGGCGGAACCTTCGTTATGGGGCGACGCCGCCATCGGACGACGCGACATTCCCGCCAGCTACCATATCGCCGTGGTGATCGACGACGCGTTGCAGGGAGTGACCGACGTGGTGCGCGGCATGGATCTGTTCAGCGCCACAAGCATCCATCGACTATTGCAGGAATTGCTCGATCTGCCGGCGCCAAACTACCGCCACCACCAGCTTTTGCTCGACGAGACAGGGGTCAAACTTTCGAAGAGCGCGCGCGCGAGATCGTTGCGTTCGCTGCGATCAGAAGGGGTCTGCGCGGCGCAGTTGCGTCGGCGGCTCGGGTTTGCGTGAATTGTTCAGTTCGAGCCAGGCTGGCGGGCGGCGACGCGGGTGGCGCCAGGCGCCTTGGCGATCAGCCCGTCAATACGCTCGCGTTCGCGTTTGAATAGGCCGTTCATGCGGCCGTCGAGTTCGCGGGTGCGGGCGAGCTTGACGCGCATGGGATCGACAAAATTGCCGTTGACGATGACCTCGTAGTGAAGGTGGGGGCCTGTCGCCAGGCCAGTCATGCCGAGATAGCCGACGACCTGGCCCTGGCGCACGCGCGTGCCTTCGTTGATTCCGCGCGCGAAGCCCGACATGTGATTGTAGGTGGTGATGTAGCCGTTCAAGTGCTGGATTTCGACGCGGTTGCCGTAGCCGGATTCGCGCCCCGCCTTGATGACGGTGCCATTGCCCGCCGCGAATATTGGCGTGCCCATGGGAGCGGCCCAGTCGATGCCTGTGTGCATGCGGGCGTAGCCGAGAATGGGGTGACGGCGCATGCCGAAGCCGGAGCGCGTCTCGCCGCCGGCAATCGGCTGGCGCACGAGAAACTTGCGGGTTGAGCGGCCGTTTTCATCGTAATAATCAACGAGGCCGTCGTCCTGGGTCTGAAAACGGTAATATTTGAACGTCTGATTGCGCGTCGTGATGGCGGCGAACAGCATTTCATTGCGCGCCTCGCCTTCCTCGCCGTCCTGGTAGAAGACTTCGAAATTGTCGCCGCCGGACACGGCGCGCTGGAAATCGACGTCGTTGGCGAAGACGCGCACGAGGTCGTCGATGACCGGGCGCGGAATTTCATTCTTCAAAGCGGTTTCGTAAAACGAATCGTACAGACGCATGCCGCCCGAATCTTCCTCGTCGTCGTCATCCTCGCTGGCGGCCGGGGCCGGCTTGCGTTTGGGCGCGGCGGGGGTTGGCGGCGCCCGTTCGACCTGAACAAACGAGCCATTGTCGGCCATGGCCACCGTGGCTTCAAGTTTTTCGTCGGTATAGACCGAGAGGCGGGCGATTTGCTGGGGCTGGTCCGGGCCGTTGATTTCGGCAAGCAGCAATTTGACGCGCTGGCCTTCGCTCACAGGCGTCTGGCCACGGCGCAGGGTGAAGGCGGATACGATGGCGCGAATTAACTCCCGGTTGGCGCCGGCGCCGCGCAGGACGTCCTCCAGCGATTCATTGCGCCGCACGATCACAAGGCGTTCTTCGGCGCTTTTGCGTTCCGAAGCGTTGGTTGTTCTGGGGAGCGTGGTGACGTTTTCCGGCACCATGCGGACTTCGATGTTTGAAAACGGGGCCGGGATCACGCCGCCGGTCAGCCCGCCGTAGCTCAGGGCGCCGGCCGGGTCGATGCCGGCGCGGCTGGTGCGCATGAGCAGCAGTTGGGGAGGCAAGGGCACGGGCGTGCGGGTTCCCGCGCCGATGGCGTTTTTCAGGTGTTCCGCGATCTGCGCCTGTACTTCTTCGCTGGTGAGGCTTGCACCGGTGTCGGGAAGGTCGTCGGCGCCGATGTCGCGGGTCGAGAAGGCGACTTCCGCTTCATCCTGCAGGGGGCCCGGGTCAATCTGTTCGCCGGGAGCCGCGTTGCGGGCGCCCGAGACCAGTTTGAGGGGATCAAATTTCGGGACCTCGTCGGCAAAGCCCGTGCCGGCGAGCGTCAGCGAGGTTGCGACGCGGGTGAAGCCCCTCACGCGAACGACCTCCTTGTCGCCGGCGGCGATGGTCGTGGGAGTCCGGAATGATTGTTTGGCGGCAACGATATCGACCGATTTCACAAGCCGATCACCCTTGCGCGCATCGCGCTGATCAGCGAGGGCGTCGCGTCGCGGCGGCGCTGCGAGTTCCGGGGCTTGCGCGAAATTGTATTGCCGGCCAAGCGCCGAATAGATCGCCGCGGCGATCAGGGCCGCGCCGGCGAGACCGGTCAGGATGGTGCCCGAAAACCAGCGGAAAGACACCTGACGGCGTTCGTCGGGCGTGTGGCGTCCGCCGTCGGCTTCAATGGCGGGTTCAACGCCAATGTCCATATATCCGGTTTGACGCTCCGGGCGACCGGCATGCGCGGTTCCGTGTAACCCAGCCATGTCCGCGGTTTTTATGGTCACACGTCTGGTCCGCTGGTTGGACGGCAAATGCCTGTTAAAATTAGAAGATTGAATCTGCCGCCCGCATAAGCGCCACGAACATGCCCGCCGAGAAGGCGCAGGTCAATGTTCGATGACTTAACCCTGTGAAGGTCGAGGTAAGCGCTGTGAACGTGGCCCAATTGCGGCAGGCCGGAATGACGTATGCGTCATATTCAACGGAAAATTTTCTTTATAACAGGTTTATTTAGTTGACTTTGTGCCGAGCAGGGATCGCATCCGATCAAGGACGGACAGAGGGGTCTGGAACAGCTTTTCCGTCAGGTCCTGAAGATCGGTTCCGCGCAAGGGTTCGATGTCGAGTTTCTGGCGGGCGGCTTCGGCCAGAAATTCCGGGTCCCTCATTGTCGCATCCATCGCGGCGCGCAGGGCGGCGAGGCGCTCAGCCGGGACCTCTGGCGGGGTGAGAAAGGGTCGGCCAAAGTCCTGGCGGGCGTAGAGCAGTCGGAACATCTGACGGGCTTCTTCGGTTTCGCCGGTGGGGAACAGCGGGACTTGCGGTATATCCGGGTGCGCCCGGAACCCGTATTGACCGATAACAAGCAACTTTTTCTCCGCGATCTGGGTTCCATGCTGGGTTTTGGCGCTGACCCAGGCGACAGCCGGGTTAGCGTGGAGCTCGCCGCGTTCCATGGCGAGCTGTTGCGCCGCTGTGCCGGGGTATCCGGAAATAATTTTCAGCTTTGTGCCAAGAAGGACGTTGGTCAGCAGCGGAAAGTCAAAGGTCGCCGCTCCCGGGGCCGAGGCTCCGACAATGACTTCCTTTGTGAAGAGGTCATTGATCGTTTTGACCGGCGAGGCGTGCCAGGCGATGAAAACCTGCACTTCGCGGTTGGGGCTGCCGAGAAAGCCGAACTTGCGTGGATCGAATTTGGCGACGCCGGGGTTGAGCAGGGGCGTCGTTGGCATGCCGTTGTTGAATATGCCGAACACCGATCCGTCGCGCGGCGTGACGTTGCCGAACTGATTGGCAAGGGTGAGGCTGCCGCCGCCCGGCACATTTTGCACGGCGATGCTGGGTTGGCCGGGAATATGTTTGGCGATGAAACGCGCGACGAGGCGAGCGTAAAGGTCGTAGCCTTCGCCGGGTCCCGAACCCGCCTGCAAAAAGACCTGCCGGCCTTTGTAAAAGTTGACAACATCGGCGGTCTGGCCAAATGCGGGCGTGCCCAACGCCAATGCGGCGATTGTCGCCAGACGCGCGATCATTCATGGCCCTCCCGCCGCCGCGGTCCGTCCAGGAGGCGTCCGCGTTCATCGCCGCTATTGTGTGCGGCAGGCGCGGACGCTGGCAAGCTTTGAATTTTGCCTTGAGTTTTGCCGCGATTTCCCGGGTTGGCGGGATCAGCGCGCCGTCTGTTCGTTTACGAAGGCTGTGTCAACAAGCCTGCGCCACTGGGAGCGGGTTCCCGCAAAGGCGTTCTTGTCGACCATGCTCCGGATGCCGGGAACCGAGCCGCGCTCGGTATATTGCCAGAAAGCCCAGCGTCGTCCGGGATATTTTTCTTGCGGCAAGTCTTTAACCGCGCGCACCCAGATCGGATAATTGTCGAAAGCGCCGTCGCTCAGGATGTCGCGGTGAAAAACGATATCCGTGTAGAGGATCGGACGCTTGCGGTAGTGCCGCTCTATTTCCGTCACGAAGGCGCGAATTGCGGGGATGGCCACATCGGACGAAACCTTGCGCGGGCAGGTGGGCGACTGGAAATTCCATTCAAGATCCAGCACCGGCGGCAATGCGTCGGGATCGACGGGGACATTTCGCTTGAACCAGGCTATTTGATCCGACATGGGGCTGCACCAATAATTGAAATGATAGGCGCCGCGCGGCATGCCGGCCTCTTTGGCCGCTGCCCAGTTCTGCGCGAATTTGTCGTCGATGCGGTCGGCGCCTTCGGTCGCTTTCAGAAAGGCAAAGTCGATGCCGGAACTTTTCACGTCCGACCATGCGATGTCGCCCTGATATTTGGCGACGTCGATGCCGTGGACATCGTGGGCTTGGAAGCCGGCGGTGGCCTCGCGCACAGGAAAAGGATGCGCGCCGGTGAGCGACGGCGGGGCGCGGAGATCGTCGATGCCGGCTACGCAGCCCGCCAACGGCCAGGCCAAGATGGCCAGCAGGATGGTCCGAAGCTTGAGATCAATCGCTTGCATGCGTCGTACTCATAAATTCAAGCGCGATCTTGCGCAAGATTCGGGTTAAAAAATCATTAATCGATTGTCGCCTGCGGCTGATTGTCCTGATCGGACGGAGCGAAAACATTTGCAACGCTCCTCTGGTTTCGTCAGACTCGTTCCAACGCAAATCACAGGAAGGAATACCCATGAAAAAGACCGGCCCGGATCAGCCGAACGTCGATCGCCGCGGCTTTCTGAAGGGGGTGGCTGTCGCTGGCGGCGCTGGAATGGCCGCGTCGTCAGTTGCCCGCGCGCAAGGCGTCGCTCCCGCCGCCCGCGCCGCCGCGCCCAATGCCGCCCAGCAAGCCGCCGAGCATGACCATCCCCCTGAAATGGAAGCGCTGACAACCGAGAAAACCGGCTCTGATTTTATGGTGGATGTCTGCAAGACGCTGAGCATCGATTACATGGCGGCGTGCCCGGGTTCGACATTCCGTGGTTTGCAGGAATCATTCATCAACTACGGCCAGAACAAGAAGCCGGAATGGCTGACCTGTCTGCACGAGGAGGTCTCTGTCGGCATGGCGCACGGCTACGCGAAAGTCGCGGGCAAGCCGATGGCGGCGATGCTGCATGGCACGGTGGGTGTGCAACACGCAGCGATGGCGATCTACAATGCCTGGTGCGACCGGGTGCCAATGATGCTGTTCACCGCGAGCGCGGGCCCGGTGGAAGACCGCCGCCCCGGCGTGGAGTGGGCGCATTCGGTGCAGGACGGCGCCGTCACCGTGCGCGACTTCACCAAATGGGACGATTACCCTTGGTCGCTGCAGAGTTTTGCCGAGTCCACCGTGCGCGCCTATCAATTGTCCTGCGCGCAACCCCCGGGGCCGGTGTTGATCACCGCAGACGGGAAATTGCAGGAGATGGAACTCGGCAAAAAAGAATCAGCCAAGCTTAAGATACCCAAGCTCTCCATGGGCACGCAGGCGGTCGCCGACCCCGCCGCGCTGAAGGACGCGGCGAAGATGCTTGTGGCGGCGGAGAATCCGGTCATTCTCGTGGATCGCTACGCGCGCTCGCAAAAGGGCGTCGACGCGCTGGTCAAGCTGGCGGAATTGTTGCAGGCGCCGGTTGTCGACAACCGCAGCCGCATGAATTTCCCGACGCAGCATTATCTCTACCAATCGGCGCGCGGCGGGGCGCTTGTCGGTCAGGCCGATTGTATTCTTTCGCTCGAACCCGTCGATCTCTTTGGTCAACTCAACCGCGTGCGCGACCAGATGGAGCGCACCTGGCGTTCGACGAAGAAGGCCAACGCCAAGGTTGTCTGCATCTCGACGCACGACCTTATGGTGCGCGCCAATTATCAGGATTTCCAGCGCCTGAGCGAAGCCGATATGAACATCACCGCCGACGCCGAAGCGTCGATGCCGTATTTGATCGAGGCGGTGCAGCGGGAGATTGGCGAGAACAAGACGAAGTTCGAGGCGCGTGGACAGAAGATGCGCGACGCCGCAAAAGGCTTCAACGACCGGGCCCGCGCGGAAGGCGCCATCGGCTGGGATTCCAGTCCGATCAGCGGCGCGCGGCTCTATGCGGAACTGTGGAACCAGATCAAGAACGAAGACTGGGCGTTCATGTCGCCGAACAATTACAGCGGCAACTGGCAGCACCGCCTGTGGCCGCTGGAGAAGCATTATCAATATATCGGCGCGTCGGGAGGCTCGGGCGTCGGCTACGAGCCGGTGGCGGCGCTGGGCGCGGCGCTGGCGCATCGCGACGCCGGTGGGCGTTTCCCGGTCGCCGTCATTGGCGACGGCAATTTCAACATGGCGCCGCACGTTATGTGGAGCGCCGTGCATCACAAAATTCCGTTCCTCGGGATCATCCAGAACAACCGGGCGTATCATCAGGAAGTAATGCACATTCAGCGCATGGCGAACCGGCACAATCGCGCGGTGGACAGCGCGGTGATCGGCACAGTCATCACCGATCCGAATATCGATTACGCGATGAACGCGCGCAGCTACGGCGCTGTCGGCATTGGACCGATCAGCGATCCCAAGGAATTGGGGGAGGCGCTGAAAAAGGGCGTCGCCGCTGTGAAGGCCGGCAATCCCGTGCTCATCGACGTCATCATGCAACCGCGCGGGTAAGACAATGAAAATCATCGCATCATCATTTTTTGCCGCAGGGTTCTCGCTCGCCGCCGGTTGCGCCTTTGCTCAAACGCCGGCGCCCGCCGGCAACATCGAGAACGGCAAGAAGCACTTCGCGTCCGACGGCTGTTATCAGTGCCATGGCGCCAACGCCGACGGCGCGGCGCTGACGGGGCCGAAGCTGTCGCGGACGACGTTGCCGTTCGACGCTTTTCTTATGCAATTGCGCAAGCCGTCGGCGGAAATGCCTCCCTATGAAGCGCCAATTGTGTCGGACCAGACAGCGGCGGATATCTACGCTTTCGTGAAAAGCCTGCCGGCTTCTCCCGACGCCAAGAGCCTGCCTTTATTGACGGGCATGGGCGTAAAGTAGGCCTTTGCGATTGCCGCAAACGCGGTATGCTCCGGTCCGGTCGAACAAAATTTGATAAGGGAGAACAGCGTGGGCGGAACAATCGAACGCGGGCTGGAAGATCTGTACGCGCCGGATGGCGAGCGCGCCGACGCGCTTGTCTTTGGGCGCAAGAGCGGTCCGTCGCGGCGCGGATTTCTCAGGCAGGCAGGGCTCGCCTCAATGGGCGCGGCAGTGGGCGCGTCGATTCCGTTCGGCGCCAACATGCCGCAAGGCCTGGTTCCCGCAGCGCTTGCGCAGGGCGTTCCCGCCGCCGCGCCGAAAGGTCCTGTTCCACTCGATTTTCCGGGAAAGGACAAAGGGCTTGTTGTGCTCGGCGACCGGCCGCTCGTTGCGGAAACGCCCGAGCATCTGCTCGACGACGATACGACGCCCAATTCCAGATTTTTCATCCGCAACAACGGGCAGGTTCCCGAGGCCGTGATGGATGCGGACAAATGGATGCTGACCGTTGATGGCGAGGTGAACAACAAGCTTGAAATTTCGCTTGGCGACCTCAAGTCGAAATTCAAGACGCAGAAACTGCGCATGGTGCTGGAGTGCGGCGGCAACGGGCGCTCCGCTTTCCAGCCGCAGGCGCGTGGCAATCAATGGACGAACGGCGGCGCGGGGTGCGCGGAATGGACCGGCGTGCGGCTGGCCGATGTGTTGAAAGCAGCGGCGCTGAAATCAACCGCTGCTTTCACAGGACATTACGGCGCCGATCCGCATCTGTCAGGCGCCGCGGGGCAAATCGCCCTGTCGCGCGGCATGCCGATCGCCAAGGCGATGGAGCGGCACACGCTGGTTGTTTTCGCGATGAACGGCGAGGCGTTGCCGAATATTCATGGAGGGCCCTTACGCCTGATCGTTCCGGGGTGGCCGGGGTCCCTTTCGCACAAATGGCTGAACCGCATCTGGGTGCGCGACAAGGAGCATGACGGGCAGGGCATGGGCGGAACATCGTATCGTGTGCCCATTGCACCGATCGTGCCGGGGTCGAATGCCGATGGGAAAACGAATTTCAGGAATCTTGAGTCCATGCCCGTACGCGCGATCATTTCGTCGCCAGCCAATGGCGCAAAACTGACGACGGGCTTGCGCGAGGTGGCCGTGCGCGGCGCGGCTTGGGCCGGGGAGTACACGGTGCGGGCGGTGGATGTATCGACGGATTTCGGCTCCACCTGGTCAAGAGTGAACCTTTCCGCGCCCAAAAACCGCTACGACTGGCAGCGCTGGACGGCCAAAGTGAAACTGCCGATGGACGGATATTATGAAATCTGGGCGCGCGCGACAGATGCGCGCGGCGTTATGCAACCGCATTCGCCGGCAAACTGGAACCCTCAAGGCTACGGCGGCAACGCAATGCAAAGGGTGGCTGTGTTGGTGGGATAATGGGCTGGTTGATGAAAAAGGCCTCAATTTTGATCACGGCCGCTTTCATTGGTTCGACGGGAGCGTCTTTTGCCCAGATGCCCTCAGGGTCCGCTGAATCTCCGGAAGATTACCCTGATCGACCCGGGCGCGACGCGACGTTCTATTCCTGTTCCGCTTGCCATGGCTTTAAGATCGTCGCTGCACAGGCGTTGGGCCGCGAACAATGGGATGGCGTGCTGGATTTGATGAACCAGCGCCACTCAATGCCGAGAATTGAGGGAACCGCGCGAAGTCTGGTGCTGGACTATCTCGCGGCGGCTTTCCCGCCACGCTTCAGTCCACCGGGACGCGGATCTCCCTTCGCTCCAAAATAGCGCGGTTTTCAAGGGGTTTTGCGCCATTTTTAAAAAATCGAACTTTTTTCAAAATGGCGTGTTGACAGGAAAAGGGGGTCCCCCTATAAGACGGGCATCGGCGGCGGCGCTGCTCTCTGCAGCCCGGCCAAACCGGTGTTTCTCGAGCCTTCCGGGCGTTTCACACCAGACCAGTTGGTCGGGGAAGGAAAGTTCGGCCCTCAGGATGCCCCGGGCCTAGTGAATGCGCTGTTTGACAATTAAATCGGAAGAAAGAGAAACGTGGACGGCGGATGTCCTTGCGGACCTCTCCTTAACGGGAGGGGTCACTAGAGACACTGACGGTCACGTTTACTCAAGTCATATATACTGCTGCCGTGAGGCAGTTGTCTATGTGCTTGGGAACTCGTCAAGAGATAATAATGTGACCAGTCAAGATCAATCTCGAAATTCAACTTGAGAGTTTGATCCTGGCTCAGAACGAACGCTGGCGGCAGGCTTAACACATGCAAGTCGAGCGCCGTAGCAATACGGAGCGGCAGACGGGTGCGTAACGCGTGGGAACATACCCTTTGGTTCGGAATAACTCAG
>JANYDZ010000665.1 GCA_025363375.1 Hyphomicrobiales bacterium | reverse complement strand
CTTTTTCCTTCGAGATCAGTTCGCGCGCCTTTTCCGCGAACAACGGCCAGTTGGAGGCGGGATCGACGACGACGGCTTCCAGCTTGCGGCCGAGAACGCCGCCCTTTTTGTTCTGCTCATCGATGAGCATCAGCATCACGTCCTTCAGCGTTGTCTCGCTGATCGCCATGGTGCCGGAAAGCGAATGCAGAATGCCAACCTTGATCGGTCCGGCGCCTTGCGCCATCGCGCCATAAGACCCCAGTGTCATCGCCGCGCCAACGATCGCGCTGGTGGCGAACAACATGCTCCTCCGAGTGATAGCCATACTCAATCCCCGTTCCTTGCCAGGCTGGGCCTGGGCGTTACCGTCCACAGCGGACAACCAGACATGAGCAACCGCCGTGCCAACCGCAGATTCGCGCGCAAGGTCAATATTTGCGGGGATTTTGCACGGCTTTTTGGGCTGTGCCCAAAATTTCGCCTGCGCGAATAATGCGCTGCATGACACTAAAAATAGGCAGTTCGTCGCGCGGTTCGCCTGAAAATCACGCGTTGACTGCTGGTATTTTATGCAAAACACGCGCGACCCGCGCCGTAATCCGCGCGGGAACCTGTCGAGGGAAGCCAGGCTGCTCCCGTTTTCAGCAGTCACTCGGCTGCGCGCGACATCATCTCGGGGTGCGAGGCCTGGCGCAGGACTGCGACGGCGTGAGCGAGTTCGGGATCAGGTCCGTCGTCCGGCGCCTCGTCCCTCGCGCCGACAAAGCGTCCGAACACCCACCAAAGCCCATTTCCAAGCGAATCCATAATGGTGAACACCGCCGGCACGAAAATCAGCGACAGGACCGTCGACAGGAACAACCCGCCCATCACCGCCACAGCCATTGGCGCTCGGAACTCGCCGCCGTCCCCAAAGGCGAAGGCCGCCGGCAACATGCCCGCCGCCATGGCGATGGTGGTCATAATAATAGGCCGCGCGCGCTTGCGCCCCGCATCCACAATAGCGTCCGTCCGCGACATTCCAGCCGCAATCTGCTCGATGGCGAAGTCGACCAGCATGATCGCGTTTTTGGTGACAATGCCCATCAGCATCAGGAAGCCGATGACCACCGGCATTGAAAAGGCCATATTGGCGACAAGCAGGGCCGCGACCACGCCGCCAATCGACAGCGGCAACGAGAACAATATAGTGATCGGCTGCAAAACGCTGGCGAACAGCAGGATCAGCACGCCGAAGACGAGCAGGATGCCGGCCCCCATCGCGGTGGCGAAGCTTTCAAAAACTTCGCCCATGATTTCCGCGTCGCCTGCCTGGCGAACGACCACGCCCGGCGGCAGGTTTTTCGCGGCCGGCAACGCCAGGGTGGCGTCGACCGCCTCGCCCAGCGCGGCAAGGCCGAGCAGGTCGGCCTCGACGGCAATGCGCCGCGTGCCGTCGTAACGCGTGATGCTCGCGGGGCCCTGGCCAAAGGACACCTCGGCGACGGTTGCAAGGGGCACGGAACCGCCGCGGCCCGTTGTGACCTTCAAATTCTCGATGGTCGGCAATTGTCCACGCGCGCCCTCGATCAGCTGTACGCGAATGGGAATAAGCCTGTCGCCCAGGTCGAATTTCGCGAGACTCGGTCCCACGTCGCCAATCGTCGCGACGCGCAAGGTCTCGGAAATCGTGTCGGCCGCCACACCCAGCTCAGCCGCGAGTTCCATGCGTGGACGGATTTGCAATTCAGGCCTGTCGAGCGCCGCTGTCGACATGGGATTGGCGATCATCGGCAGGCTTTTCATCTCGCTCTGCAGACGCGCCGCGACGCGCGTGGTCGCGACATTGTCGTCGCCGGCGACAATCACGGAGAAGGCGCGCTGCCCGTTGCTCTGCACGAACCAGAAGCGCGTGTCCGGCTGCGCCGCCAGCACCGCGCTGACTTCCGCTTCCATCATCTTCTGAGATTTCGCACGCGTGTTCTTGCGCGTCAGGTTGATGACCAACGTCGCCTTGCGCACTTCGTTGCCGCCAACGCCGACGGTATAGCCGCCATTCACCAGCACGCTGGCGATCTCCGGCATCTGCTTCAGCTTGACGACGATGGAGTCGGTCGCCGCGCGCGTGTCTTCAAGGCGCGAGCCGGGCGGCAGCTCCACATTGTAAAGCATGCGGCCTTCGTCAATCGGCGGAATAAAGCCCTTCGGGAGCAAGCCCATCAACTGGATCGAGCCATAGAAAATGCCAAGTCCCATCGCCAGCGTAAGCCAGCGATGCCTGACTGAAAAGCGTACGACGCGCGTGTAGCCGCGCATCAGCGCGCCATCGTGCGTCACGATTTCATGATGATCCTTCAGGAAATAGGCCGCCAGCATCGGCGTGATCAAACGCGCCACCAGCAGCGAGAAGAACACGGCGATCGCCACAGTCAGTCCGAACTGCTTGAAATATTGCCCGGCGATGCCGCCCATGAAGCTCACCGGCGCGAAGATCGCGATGATCGTCATGGTGATCGCGATCACGGCGAGGCCGATTTCGTCGGCGGCCTCGATGGCGGCGCGATAGGGCGATTTGCCCTGGCGCATATGACGCACGATGTTTTCGATTTCCACGATGGCGTCGTCGACGAGAACGCCCGTCGCCAGGGTGATGCCAAGCAGGCTCACAAGATTTAGCGAAAAGCCCAGCATGCTCAGCGCCCAGAATGTAGGGAACGCCGACAACGGCATGGCGATCGCGGAAATCAACGTCGCGCGCCAGTCGCGCAGGAACAGCATGACGACGAGCACCGCGAGCAATGCTCCCTCGACAAGGCTCTCCATCGCCGCCTCGAAATTCCCGACGGTGTAGATCACGGAATTGTCGATAATGCGGAGCTGGTATTCCGGCGCCGCTTTCTCGAGTTCCGCGATTTTCTTAGCCACCTCCACGGCGACGCTGGCGTCGCTCGACCCCTTGGCGCGAAACACGCCGAAGGCGACAACCGGCTTGCCGTCGAGACGCGCGAACGTGCGCGGTTCGGCGGAACCGTCCGTGACCGCGCCAAGATCGCCAAGGCGCACCTTGCGCCCCCCGTTCAGCCAGATGAAGGTTTCCGCAAGCTCCTCAACCGTGCGCGCGCTTGAAATCGTGCGAATGGCCTGTTCCTGCCCGGCAACCTCGCCTCGCCCGCCCGCGAGCTTGGTATTCGTCGCGCGCACCTGACGGCTCACGTCCGAGGCGGTAATGCCAAGCGAGGCCAGACGATCGGGATCGAGCGCAATGCGAATCTCGCGTTCGACGCCGCCCACGCGCGACACGCTGGCGACGCCCTTGGCCGCTTGCAGTTTGCGAATAACGACATCGTCGATAAACCAGGAAATCTGCTCGATGGATTTCGTCTGGTTGGCGACGCCGTAGGTCATGATCGCCGCGCCCTCGATCTCGAGGCGCTGTACGATCGGTTCATCCGCCGTCTTCGGCAAGTCCGCCTTGATGCGCGCGATGGCGTCCTTCACATCGTTGACGGCGCGGTCGGCGTTGATTTCGAGACGAAACTCGATGGTCGAAAGCGACGTTCCGTCCGTGATCGACGACGTGA
>JANYDZ010000660.1 GCA_025363375.1 Hyphomicrobiales bacterium | reverse complement strand
GCGCTCCTGCACAAGCAGGTGAATGCTGTCCTTCTTCAGATAGTCGTTGTACTGCGTCAGCATGCTCGACCAGCCCATGCCGCATTGGCCGTGCACTTCGTTCTTGTCCATCGCCATGAACATTTCTCGGCTGCCGGGATAGCCGAAGACAACCTTGAATTTCGTGCCGAGCACATTGTTGAGCAAGGTCGGCAGATAGCCCGTCGAGCCCGTCTCAGCCGTGCCGCCCATGATGGCTTGCGTTTTGAACGCGTCGGCAAAAGTCTTGATCGGCGCGTCCTTGCGCACGACGCAAAGGAAGGCGTCCTCGTTGGCGCTGCCGATATAGCGCAGCTTCGTCGGATCGTATTTCAACGCGCCCGCGTCCTCGAGAATTGGCGCCAGCGGCTGCGTGGAAAACGGCGCGCCGATGAACGTGCCGTCCTTCGGCGCGACGCCCGCGACATAGCCAGCCATGGAATTGCTCGCGGCGCCCGGCATGTTGGAGACGACGACGTTGGGAGCGCCGGGAATGTGCTTGCCCAAAAAGCGCCCGAGCATGCGCGCGTAAGTATCGTATCCGCCGCCCGCCGAAGTGCCGACGAGGATCGACACCGTCTTGCCGCGCCAGACGGACGCGAGGTCTTTGGCGACCTCCTGAGCGGCGTCCTGGGCGACGGCGGGACCGGCGGCAAAGGACGCCGCCAACATGACCGGCAACCACCGCATGGAAACCCTCTCTCGACGCGTCGCCGCCTGCGTCATAGTTACAAATCCGCCAGATACGGCAGGACTTCGCTGTTGAAAAGCTGCAGCGAACGCAGCGCGTCGGAGTACGACATCTCGCCGAAGAAGGGATATGAGATCAGATAATTAATTCCCATTTCGCCGACCTGCTTTTCAATCTCCTCGCGCACCATCGCCGGCGTGCCGGCGATCAAGGTGCCTTCCTTGCGCGCTTCGTCATAGCTGCCCGCCAGCGGCACGTTGAGCCGCGCCACAAGGCCGCTGTCGGCGTGCATGCGCATCAGCCATGTGATGTTGGAATGATGCTGGGCGATGGCGGGCTCGGCGACGCGGCGCGCTTCGGCCTCGGTGTCGGCGACCACGATCTGCCGCAGCACGCCGATGGCGCCGCCGCCCTTGAACCCGCCCTTGGGCTGGGCGAATCCGCCGCGTTTGGCGAGCGCTTCGCGGAACGCGTCAAGGTTCGGCAAGGCGCGCGCCGTCGGGCCGTTTGTGGTGAAATGCATGCCCTTCGCGCCCGCCCATTGCGAGCCCACCGTATTGGACGAGGCGTACCAGAAAGCCGGGTGTGGACGCTGCAACACCTGCAACGGCACAGGCACATCCTTGTATTTGTAAATCTCGCCGTCGAAGGAAAACGTGTCGTTTGTCAGCGCCGCGACGAGGCATTCGTAAGCCTCGAAGAAAATGTCGCGCGACTTCGCGTGATCGATCTTGTGATAACCAAGTTCAAACGGCGAAACGCCGCGCCCGACGCCGGTCTCGAAACGCCCTCCCGAGAGATGATCGAGAATCGCGATCTCTTCCGCGAGGCGCAGCGGCGAATAGAGCGGCAGAAGATAGACCAGCGGCCCCATGTGAATTTGCTTCGTCGCCTGCGCGATGGCGCCGAGATAAACGCCGGGTACGGGAACCATGTTGAGCGGCGAGGCGTGATGCTCGGCCACGTGATAGCAATAAATGCCGGCGCGGTCGGCCTCCCGCACGAAGCGGATGCGCTCGGAAAACGTCGTCGCCAGCGGGCGGTTGGATTTTTCCACATGGTCGAAAATGCCGATTTTCATGTTGTCTCTCTGATCCAGGCCGCGCGCGGCGGGCCATGCCTCCCCGAAGTTCGCCAATCCCTCATACACAAGGCTTGCGCGCCTCGCCACCCTGCGTCATGTGTTCCGCGAGGCCGCACCGGGAGGCGTAAAGTCGAGAATGGCGCAACAGGCGATGAAAGCGGGCCCCGGCGCGGTGCCGGCGCGAACGCAGGCGCCGATTTACGCGGTTGGCCTGTTTTCCAATTCGCTCGCGGATGTCGCTTCCGTTGTGCTGCCCCTGTGGCTCGCGACAGACGGCGTTTCAGCGGCGGGCATCGGCTTTGTGCTGGGCGCGCGGCATCTACTGCCGTTTTTGTTTTCCATTCATGGCGGCGCCTTGATGGACCGCGTCGGCGCGCGCCAGTTGATGATGGCGAGCTCGCTGACGAGCGCGGCCATGCTGATTTTGTTTCCGGCGGTGCCGTGGATTCCCGCCGTCATCGTTTTGCAGATGTTGAACGGCTACGGCTCGTCGATGAGCTGGATCGGCGCGCAAGCCTATTTTGGCCGCGTGCTGGCCCATAGCGCGACTTACGCCGGGCGCTTCTCGTTCTCGTTGCGCTTTGGTTCTTTCATCGGCCCGCCGGTGGCGGGATTCGCGTGGGACACGATTGGCGTGTGGGGCGCATTCGCGGTGCTGTCGCTGTGGGCGGCGGGCACGTCCGTCGCGGCCTGGTTCATCCCGCGCGAGGCCGACGGTCCCATCGCCGAACGACGCGCCCTCAAGTGGAACGACATGGTGCCGCGGGCCTCGGATTATCGCGACGCCTTTCAACTGGCGCGCGACCCCGCCATGAAGATTGTGCTGGTCATCACGGTCATGCGCATCGCCGCAAGTTCGATCCAGGATTCGTTCTATCCGGTGTGGTTGGCCTCGATCGGCCTGCCGGCGACGCAGATCGGCGTTCTCATCACCGTGTCGTCCGCGCTCGCCGCCGTAAGTTCGCTTTGGGTCGCGCCGGTGACGCGCGTGTTGAACCCGTTGTGGGTGCTGATCTGGACAGCGGCGGGATCGATTATTTTCGTCTCCGTCACGCCGTCGCTTGACTCCTTTGCGTTGCTGATGACCGCCGCCGCCCTGCGCGGCCTGTGCATGGGCGTTTCGCAACCGCTGATGTTGTCGATTCTGGCGGACGCCGCGGGGCCCGGCTTTCTGGCGCGCGGCGCGGCCTTGCGCACCACGGCGAACCGCGTTGCAGCCTCCGTCACGCCGGTCACCATGGGCTCGGTCGCCCATTTTGTCGGCCTCGCCGCGAGCTTTCACATCGTCGGCGCAATTCTTCTGGCGGGCGTCGGGCTCGTTGGGTTCTACGTCAGGACGCACCCGGTCGCGAGCGAGACGACGCGGGAGTAGATCACGCCAGATTCAGCCTGAACAATTTCGCCGCGTTCCACCGCCCGATTTTTACGCGGTCCGTCTCCGAAATCTCCGCGCCGTCGAACCACGTCGCGCCGCGCGCGTGTTCCTCGTAGGGGTAATCGATGGCGAACATGACGCGGTCGGAACCCATTTCGAGCATGGCGTTGATGAGCGTCTGCGTGCGGAAATGGCCGGAAGTCGTGATATGCACGTTGTTGCGCAGATAATAGGCCATCTGCTGTTTGGCGGGATAATCGTGGCGATATTGCAAGCGATGATCGAGGCGCCAGATGTCATAGGGGATGCGCTCGCCCATATGTCCGAGCACCATTTGCAGGAGCGGATATTTGTCGAACAAGCCGCAGCCCATCATTTTCAGAGCGTGCAGCGCCGTCTCTTCCGCAAAGCTCCAAGCGGAGCCGATCAACCAGGGGTGGCCATCGTAACGCTCGGTGGAGACGGGGTCGCGCGGATGCAAATAGAAGGGCACGTCGAGCGCCTGCATTTCTTCGAAGAACGACAGATATTCGGGCGCGTCGTAATAAAGCGCCTTCTTCGCGTCGGGCGTGTTGGAATAGCCGTTGACGAGCGCTCCCTTGAAGCCGAAATCGCGCACGCAGCGTTGCAGCTCTTTGGCGGCGGCTTCCGGGTCCTGCATAGGCAGGGCGGCGAAGCCTTGAAAGCGGCTCGGGCGCTTGCGCACTTGTTCGGCCAGCGCGTCATTGGCGCGGCGCGCGACATCGACGGCCTGCTTCACGTCGGGGATCGCCTGCACGGCGGGCGCGTTGAGCGAGACGATGGCGAGTTCGACGCCGCAGGCGTCCATTTCGCCGAGGCGTTTCGATTCAAATTCAACCAGGCTGGAGGAAAGTCCATCCCAATAGGGATTGACGACGCGGTTCTTGACGCCATTGGTTTCGGGAATGGCGAAATGTTCCTCGATGACGATTTTGCCCTGCACGAAGCGCTCCTGTCGACGGGCGGCGATGGTCGTGAAGGCGGCGGGCTTTGTCAATTGCCGCGTCTTGCGCGGCCGGAGAATGACCGCTACCTCACAGCCGGCCCGCCGCGCTTTGGCGGCTGAATATCGGGGATTGAAAATGCCTGCGAGACTTTTGACGGCCGGCCTGCTTGCCGCCCTTGCGGCCGCGTCCTCGGCCCACGCGCAACAGGACCCGAGTTCGGTTTTCGCGAAGAAGACGATCACCGTCTACATCGGCAACACCGCCGGCGGCACCTATGACCTGTATGGCCGGTTGCTGGCGCGGTTTCTGGGACGCCACATTCCCGGCAACCCCACTGTCGTCGCCGAGAACATGCCGGGCGCGGGCACTATTCGCGCCGCGAATTTCATCTATGGCGCCGCGCCGAAGGACGGCACCGCGCTTGGCATCGTCACGGAAACCGTGGCGATCGAGCAGGGCTGCAAAACACCGCCGTGCAATACGACGCGCGCAAATACACCTGGATCGGCCGCGTTGTCGGCAGCAACGCCATTCATATGATGTGGCATACATCGAAAGTGCAATCGCTCGAAGACGCCAAAAAATTCGAGGCGCCGCTCGCCGGCACCGGCGCCGGCAACGTCGCCGAAGTCGTTCCCACGCTGCTCAACGCGTTGATGGGCACAAAATTCAAGATCGTGCGCGGCTATCCCGCCGCCAACGAGGCGCTGCTCGCCATGGAGCGGGGCGAGGTCGAAGGCTCCTCCTCCAACTGGCTCACCGTGAAGACCGGCAAAAAGAACTGGCTCGCCGAAAAGAAGGTCAAGGTGATCCTGCAAGACCTGCCGGCGCGCGGACCCGATTTGCCGGATGTACCGGCGCTGGGCGAACTCGGCGACACGCTGGAGGCCCGGCAGATTTTCAGCCTCTACGCGAGCATGGGTTCGATCGGCCGCGCCTTCTTCGCCGCGCCCGGCGTTCCCCCGTTGAACGCAAAGCTGTTGCGCGATGGCTTCGACGCAATGACGAAAGACTCCGAATTCATCGCGGAAGCCGCCCGTCTCGGCGGGGATCTCGAACTGGCCAGCGGCGTGGACCTGCAAAAGGCGGTCGAGAAAACTCTTGACGTGCCGCAAAGCGTGCTTGACCGGGCGCGCGGAATTTTCGCGCGATAGACCGGCGTTTTGGCGGTCCAACCGGCGCGGGTTATATGCGTTTCATCGGGCGCGCGGCGTCCGATTCGCCCGGAGGCGTCCTTGATCCGCATTGATTCCCGCAATTGGGTTGACGAGACGCTGATTGAGGAGTCGTTCGTACGGGCTTCCGGCCCCGGCGGGCAAAACGTCAACAAAGTCTCCAGCGCCGTGCAGCTGCGTTTCAACATGGCGCAGGCGAGGGGATTGGGCGAGGCCGTGCGCGAGCGGCTCGCCGTCCTCGCCGGACGCCGTCTGACGCGCGAAGGCTGGATTGTCATTGTGGCGCAACGCTTTCGCACGCAAGAGCGCAACCGCGCCGACGCGCTTGAGCGGCTGCTCGAACTGGTGCGCAAGGCCGCGGAAAAGCCGGTTCCCCGCGTCGCGACCAGGCCGACATTCTCGTCAAAACTCCGCCGTCTCGATTCGAAAAAGGCGCGCTCCAGCGCCAAGACCCTGCGCGGCAAACCGGAAGCTGATGATTGAGCGTGGAATTTCAACATGGTGTTGCGCGGGATACACAGCAATTTCGTCATGGTTAACATAGAGTAAAAATGCTGGCTCTGTTTGATCGGGCCGCGATGGAAGAAATGGAACGATGTCAGTCCTGGGAAGGCGCGAATTCAAGGATCCAGCGGTCGAGGCGGCGGGTTTGATTCTGCGTCTGGGTATAGCCATCCTTGCGGTCGGCGTTCCCTGCGCCGCCGTGGTGTCGCGTCGTCTGCTGTTCGTGCTGATGCCGGTTGGCGCCGTCCTCATGGTGATTGGCGGGTTGCTGACGCCGGGCGATGGCGGCCGCCTGCGCCAATGGCGCGGCGTCGCCGGGTCTCCGCTGGTGCTCGCCACCTTGTTTCTGGTGCTCTGGGCGGGCCTTTCGTTGGCCTGGACGGCCTTCCCTGAACTGGCGTTCGAGCGGTTTCTGAAAACCTCGGGCACCGTTCTGATTTCGGCGGCCGCGATCGCGGCGCTGCCGCGCCAGATCAAGGCTTCGAATTCCAATTTGCTGCCAATCGGCGTCGCGGCGGCGGCTTTGGCCATTGTCTCCGTCGGCCTTGCCTCGCCGGCCATGCTGCGCGTCAATGAAGATGATGGAACCAACCTGCAGCGCGCTACGGTCGGCGTTGTCTTGCTGGCCTGGCCCGCGCTCGGCGCCCTCGCCTTGCGGCACCGCGTAGCCGCAGCCGGAATCATCGCGGTGGCCGCCGCGCTCGCCGCCGTCGTTGTCTGGATGCCAAACGCGCTCGCGGCGCTCATCGTGGCCATGCTGACTTTCTCCCTGGCCTATTCCAGTCCAGCGCGCGCCGGCCGCATCCTCGCGCTTGTCGTGGGCGCCGTGATCCTGGCGGCGCCCGCCTTTCCTCTGGTCGTGCAAGGCCTGTTTCCAGGGCGCGTCGAAGCGCTCGCCGGGTTCGGCTGGCTTCCGGTCTGGGCGCAAATCGTCAAATCCGAGGGGCTGCGCCTTGTGACGGGGCATGGTTACGACGCGGCTGTGCGCGCGCTGACTTTCGGTCTTCTGCCGGCGCAAACCCCGCGCGGCATCTTGTTCGAGGTCTGGTACGAACTGGGCGCGTTGGGGGCCGCGGGGCTGGCCTCGCTGGCGTGGTTCGCCTTCCGCGCCGCCGGTCGGGCCGAGGCCGCCATCGCGCCGTTTCTGCTGGCCGCCCTCGCCGGCGCTATGACCATCGCCATCGGCGGCCTGTCGCTGGCGCAATTGTGGTGGATCACGCTGCTCTGCGTCGTCGCCATCTGTTTCGCCATCGTCGTGCGCGGCCATGCGCGCGATCAACGCGTGCATGCGCGCGTCGTCACCGCGCAGCGGCCGGCTCTCTGAGCGCGGGCGCGGCGTCGCCGAACTGCGCGGCGAAGAAATTGCGATAGGCGCCGTCGCGCGCGATCAGCTCGCCGTGCGTTCCCGCTTCAACAACCTTGCCGGCGTCGATGACGCAAATCCGATCGGCGTTGACGATGGTCTGCAGGCGGTGCGCGACAACCAGCGTGGTGCGCCCGACGCGCAGATCGTCGAGGGCCTTCTGCACTTCGCGTTCGGATTCCGAATCGAGCGCCGCCGTCGGCTCGTCGAGCAGAATGATCGGCGCGTTTTTCAGAATGGCGCGCGCGATGGCGATGCGCTGGCGCTGCCCGCCGGAGAGCTGGGCGCCCTGCTCGCCCACCTGCGTGTTGTAGCCGTCCGAAAAGCCGGCGATGAAATCGTGCGCGTGCGCTTTCTCGGCGGCGGCGATGATTTCGGCTTCGCCGGCGCCGGCCTTGCCGAGGGCGATGTTGTCGCGAATCGTGCCGCGAAACAGGAACACATCCTGCGAGACGAAGGCGATCTTGTCGCGCAACGAATGCAGTTCCACGCAGGCGATGTCCCGACCGTCGATCAGAATGCGCCCGCTCGCGGTTTCGTAAAAACGCTGGATGAGATTGACGATGGTCGATTTGCCGCCGCCGGAGGGACCCACAAGCGCCGTTGTCGCGTTGGCCTCGGCGGCAAAGTCGAGGCCGCGCAACACCGGCTCCTCCAGCCGGTAGGCGAAACCGACGTTTTCAAACACGATGCGGCCGGAGGTCACCTCGATGCGCGGCAAATTCTGGCGCGGGGCTTCCGTCGCCGGACGGTCCAGCACTTCATAGATCATGCGCGCGCCGACCATGGAGTTCTGAATGTCGAGATTGACGCGCGCCAGCCGTTTGCAGGGATCGTAGGCGAGCAGCAGCGCCCCGAGAAACGACACGAACGAGCCGACGTCGGCGCCGTGGATGGTGATGCGCCAGCTGCCGTAAAAAATCACGCCGCCAATGGCGAGGCCGGCCAGCACGTCGGACACCGGATTTGAAATCGCCGAGCCGATGGCGATGCGGTTGGCGGCGCGCTCGACTTCGCGCACGGCGAGCGCCATGCGCCCGGCCATGACGGATTCGAGGTTGAAGGATTTGACGATGCGCGCGCCGAGCACCGTCTCCTGTAAAATCTCCAGAATGCGCGTCGATCCGTCGAAGGAGCGGCGGGCGAATTTACGGATCTTGATGACGAGGCGCCCAAGGGTCAACGCGGCGACCGGCAGCGACGCGAGCGCGATCATCGCCATCATCGGGTCTTGCAGGATCATCACGCCGATGAGGCCGCCCGCGGTCAGAAAGTCGCGGCTGACCGAGGTGATGGTCGCCTGAAGGGCGTCGCGCATGCCGTTGGCGGCGATGGCGAGCCGCGTCATGAATTCGCTCGAATGGCGGTCGTGAAAAAACCGCATGTCCTGGCGCAGCAGATGCGCGAACAGACGGTTCTGCACGTCGGCGATGATGCGGGTTCCCGCGCGCGCCAGCAGCGCCTGCGCGCCAAATGTCGAGAGGCCGCGCAGGGCGAACAGTCCCGCGACGCTCCACGACAGAAAGCGCAGCTCCCGGAAGGCGGTCCCATCGACCATATGATTGAGGATCGGCTTCAGCAGCCATGCGCAGGTCGCGGTCGTCGCCGCGCCCACGGCCATGCAGAGCGCCGCCCCGAGATAGGCGGGAATATGCTTGGCGCCGTGTTCGGCGAACATGCGCCGCAGCAGGGCAAACGCGCCCGGCTGGGCCGAGGATCGTGGTTCCGGCATGAAGCAGGGGTTAGCGGGATGCGGGGCGAAGGGCAAGGGGCGGCCGAACGGGGCGCGTTCCCGCGCGCAATTTGCCGACAATTTGCGGCAATATCGCCAGCGCTTTCGCGGCAAATGCCACCGCAATGCTTCACCTGGCCGAAAATTCCCCGTGCGATGAACATTCCACGCGATGACGCCGGGAAACTTTGGGGGCGAATATGAACGAGACGATCAGCAGACGCGGGATGCTCGAAGGATTGGCGGCGCTGGGCGGCGCGGCTTTTGCGCCCAAGGCCGTGCTGGCGCGCGGCGCCGATAATCTGGGGACGACCGCCGCGAGCGTCGGCGTGACCTTCGGCTCCGCCGCGGGCAACCAGATCTACAGCGATTTTTCATACGAACATTTGTTCGGCGAGACCCGGCTGATCACCTCCGAGTGGCAATTCAAGATGGCCGCCGTGCAGCCGAACCAGGGCGTCTACGAGTTCTGGCACGCCGACAATCTGCTCAACTACACTGTGCGTTCGGCCAGAAAGCTGAAGGCCCATTGCGGCTTCTGGCAGGCTTTCAATCCCTCCTGGATGAGCGGCCTTTCAACCTCGCAACTGCAATATACGTTCGACAAGCATATCGACACAATCATTCCGCGCTATGCCGGAAAGGTCTACGCCTGGGATGTCGCCAACGAGCCGTTCTGGCCGGCGGACAACAACCCCGGCGGTTTTGGCGGCGGCCCCTGGTATCAGGCCTTCGGGTCCGGCTGGGTGAAGCGCGCCTTCCAGCGCGTTTCCGCGCTCGATCCCACCGCGAAACTCTATCTGAATGAAGCCCAGTGCGACAACAACGGCAACGGCCTTGGCCCGGTCATCCGCCCGGCGCTTCTCAATCTCGTCAGCGACATCAAGAACGCCGGCTTGCGGATCGACGGCGTCGGCCTCGAAAGCCACCTCGACATGGGAATGCCTTACGACGACGTCCAGTTCGGCGCCTATTGCAACCAGCTTGCCGGCAAGGATGTTAAAATCTCGATCTCGGAACTCGACGTGCGCGATTTCTCCCTGCCCGACGATCCCGCGACGCGCGACAAGGCGATCGCCGCGCGCATCCAGAGTTTTTTGACGCAGGCGCTGAAAAGCCCGGCGGTCGACCAGATCGTGACCTGGGGACTGAGCGACAAGTACAGCTGGTTGAAAGGCCTCTGGCTGGACCAGCGCGGCGCGACCTTCCGCCAGCCGAGGCCGTTGCTGTTTGATGAAAACATGCAAAAAAAGGCGGCGTATACGGCGGTTGGCAACGCGCTGAATTCACGCAAGAGGGCGTGAGGCGTTCAGTTCAAACCATCGCCGGCAGCACCCGGTCCGGCGGTCGATGCCCGTCGAGAAAGGTCTTCACGTTGATGATGACCTTTTCGCCGGAGTCGATTCGGCCCTCGATGGTCGCCGAGCCCATATGCGGCAGCAAGGTCACCCTGCCGCTTCTGGCCAGCGCCACCAGCTTTTTCGACACAGCCGGCTCGTGTTCGAAAACGTCGAGCCCCGCGCCGGCGATTTCCCCGGCCTCCAGCATCCTTGCGAGGGCGGCCTCGTCGATGATGTCGCCGCGCGCGGTGTTGACAAGGATTGTGTGGGGCCGCAGCAGTTTGAGCCGCCGCGCCGAGAGCAGATGAAACGTCGCCGGCGTGCGCGGGCAATTGATCGACACGATATCCATGCGCGCCAGCATCTGATCGAGAGAGTCCCAATAGGTGGCCTCGAGCTGGTCGGCGATGGCCGGCGGCGCCTTGCGGCGATTGTGGTAGTGAATTGACAAGCCGAAGGCGCGCGCCCGCCGCGCCAGCGCCTGCCCGATTCGGCCCATGCCGACAATGCCCAGCCGTTTGCCGGTGATCCTGTGGCCCAGCATCCAGGTTGGCGACCAGCCGCTCCATTCGCCTGATGGAATGACCCTGGCGCCTTCGGCAATGCGCCGCGCAACCGCGAGGATCAGCGCCATCGTCATATCGGCGGTATCGTCGGTCAGCACGCCCGGCG
>JANYDZ010000645.1 GCA_025363375.1 Hyphomicrobiales bacterium | reverse complement strand
TCTTCGCGTCTTTCGCAATGGCATCGGCGAGGTCCACGACCACGCCGTCCAGCGCCATGGCGACAGCGCGTTTGGCGAGCGAGGGCGAAATGCCCTTTGCGATGTCGAGACCGGAAATGCCGGGGGCAAACTGACGCATCGCGCCGTCGGGAAACGTAACCGAGATCATGACAAACTCCTGTGGCTCACTCGCCGATACGAGTCGGCGTAAGCGGGTGGGAGGCCGGTATAACCGGCGGGAATCGGCGTTGCAATTGAGGGATCGGCGCGCCTACCCTCCAAAAATAGCCTTTTGGGCCGAAGTCGGCCAGGTTCTGGCCTTGGGCGAGCCCACAATGATCGCAGCCACGGACGCCATGTCCGCCGTCATCGACCTGGCGCTGACGGTGGCCGGAGCCTTTATTTCCCGCCCGGGATCATCCGCCAGAGCATGCCGTCCTTCTTGATGAAGTGATGCCACAGGCTGGCGAGAAAATGCAGCGCCACGAGGCCCATGAACGTGAAGACGAGGTATTTGTGCAGATCCTCGGCCGGCTCGTAGACGCTCTTGGCGTTGGCGACCTGGAAATCGATCTTGAACAGCCCGAAGTCAAAAACGCGCGCGTGCCAGACATAGGCGACGACGCCGACAATCGGGATCACGATCAGAAACAGATACATCAGGTGATGCGACGCCGCGCCGGCCTTGCGAATGAAATCGCTGGTGCCTTGCGGCGGCGGCGGCGGCTTGTGGCCGATCCGGTAAAACAACCGGAACAGCACGAAGGCAAAGAGCACGAGGCCCACCGTCGTGTGGATGTTCACCCACCACGTCTTCGTGCCGCGCGGCACCGAATCGAACGACAGACCCAGAGCGAACATGCCGAAAATCACAAGCGCGATAAGCCAGTGCATGGCCTGCGCGAAACAGGAATAACGGTTGATTGTGGCAACGTTGGCGTTCATGAATCAGTCCTGAAGTTTGCGTTTGGAAAAAAACTTGGGGGGGGGCCATAGCACAGAGCGTCCGCGCGGACACGTTAATGTTCGGCAATCCGCCCGGGCCAAGCGCCGCCCCTACGGCAGCAGCACCACTGGCCCCGCAAACTGCGCCCGTTCCGCGTCTTCATGCGCCTTGCGCGCCTCCGCCAGCGGATAAACGCGGGTTGCGACGGTTTTAAGGACGCCCTTCTCCACCAGCGCGAACAATTCCGCGCAAAGCGTCCGGAATCGCTGAGGATCGCCCAGAAAATGACTGACGCCCGGCCGCCACATGCAAAGCGTGCCCTTCAGGGACAATTGCATGATGTCGATCGGCGGCACATGGCCGGAGGCGTTGCCATAATTCACGAGAGTCCCGAACGGGGCCGCGCAATCCATGGACTTCTCGAACGTGTCGAGCCCCACGCCGTCGAGCACGGCGCGCGCGCCGCCCGGCGCAATTGCCTTTACCGCCGCGACAAAATCCGTCTCCCGATAAAGAATCGTGTGATCACAGCCATGCGCCCGCGCGATCTTCGCCTTCTCGGCGTTCCCCACGGTGCCGATCACCACGGCGCCAAAATGTTTGCACCATTGCGCCAGCAGCAAGCCGACGCCGCTCGCCGCCGCGTGAATCAACACGATATCCCCGCTCGCCGGCCGGTAAATCCTGTTGACGATGTTCGACGCTGTCAGCCCCTTCAGCATGACGGAGGCCGCCTGCACATCGGCAATGCCATCCGGCAAATGCGCCAACCGCGCGGCGGGCACGTTGCGCTGTTCCGCATAGGCGGCGGTTTTCGCAAAAAATCCAGCGCCGACGCCCACATAACCCACGCGGTCCCCCACCTTCACCTCGGTGACGCCGGGGCCGATGGCCTCCACCACGCCCGCCGCCTCATTGCCGGGAATCAGCGGCATCGGCAGTGGATCTTTTTGATAAAAGCCGCCGCGGCGGATGTTGATGTCGGAAAAATTCAGCGCGATCGCCGTATGCCGCAGCCGCGCTTCGCCGGGCCCTGGAGGCGGAATTTCGACGTCCTCCCAGCGCATGACTTCAGGACCACCGTGGGAATGGATGCGTATGGCTTTCATGCGAACCTTCCGTGAATTGCCGCGGCAACTATGCCAAGCCGGCTTGCCGTCATGCAAACA
>JANYDZ010000634.1 GCA_025363375.1 Hyphomicrobiales bacterium | reverse complement strand
CGCGCGCCACCGCGCGCGCCAGGGCGCCGGAGATCTGCACCTGCGAGCGGCGGAAGGATTCCGCGTCGGGCGTGCTGATGTTGATGGTCACATTCGACGCGCCGCCACCGCCTTGCGCCGCCAGACCCAGCTTGCCGTCCGGACCGCGCGACAGCGGCAGAATGGCTTCGGCGCCCCGCTCCCCCATCAGGCCGAGGCCGCCGCCGGAGCCAAAGAAGGTCGGCCGCGAAACAACGCCGCCTTCCGCGAAAGGCGTGATCGAACCGGCGCCGCCGCCCGCGCCGCCAAGACCTGAAAACGCCGCGCTGAGCAGCGACGAAAAGCCCGACGCCACCGGCTTCAACGCCGCGTTGAGCGCGACTTTCGACAGGCTGAGCAAGACGCTCTGCAAGGTCTGGTCGAAGGATTTTCCCGAAATAATGGCGCTGGAAAAAGCGCTGGTCAGGCTTTTGGAAACCTTTGCGGCGGAGACGCCGATGGAATCGAGGCTGAAGCGCACCTGATTAAGGTCGCTCGCCGCAAAGGGCGTGGCGGCGGAATCCGTCATTGTCGTTGATCCTCACAATCGGGAAAGGCGCGCATCAGCGCGGCGAGATCGGCGCGGGCGAGCGGCGCGCGCGGCTTGCCGAAAATTCCGTCTCTGGCGCTGGCGAGTTCGCGCGGCGTCATCGACCAGAATTCCCGCGAAGAGCGCCGCAGGACGCCGAATCCAAAAGCCATGGCCTCATCCCAGGGAAACGGCGCGGGGGAGGACCGCGCGCTGCTGAAATGGGGAGGCTGTGGACTCAGGCGTCCCGCGGCTCCGGAGGGTTTGCGGGTTGGTCCTCTTCGGAAACCACGCCGAACGTCGCGGCGAGGAGCGCGCCGGCGACGCGGACAAACCCGAGCAATCCCTCCGGAATGGAAAACCCCGCGACTTCGTCGTTGCTGAACGGCGCCCCGCCGCCGCGCAGACCACAGCCGATGATGGCGATGAGATCGCGCGCGCCAAGGGCGCCGGTTTCAAAGCGGCGCGCGAGATCGACGAGGTCGCCGGCGCCCAAAGCGTGTTCGAGTTCGGCGAGGGCGCCGAGCGTCAGGCACAGGGAATATTTTTTGCCGTTGAATTCGGCCTCGATTTCGCCGCGGTGATGATTGGCCATGTCCGCCTCATATCGCCGTGAAGACCAGCGCGCCCGCCGATTCAAGCGCCATCTCGAAAGTGACCTCGCCCGCGTGTTCGCCGCGATAGTCGAGCGAAGAGATCTGGAAGGGCGCCGCGATGATTCCAAACGACGGCACGACAATCTGCCAGGCGCGGATGAGCCCGTCGAAGAACACCTGGCGCGCCAGCGCGTCGGACGCCTCGTCCTTGAAGACGCCCGTGCCCGCGACGCTGGCGTGGCGCACGCCGGCGCCCGCGAGCAATTCGCGCCAGCGTCCGGCGGATTCGGCGTGGGTCACGTCGACGGTGTTGGCGTTGAGCGCCAGGCGTTGCGTGCGCAACCCCGCGAGGGTCACGAAAACATTCGTCCCGTCGTCGATTTTCAGCAGCAGGTCCTTGCCCTTTTGAGCGGCCATTGGAAACTCCATTCGTTTAAGGCGTCGACATTCAGAGCGTTTCGGTCGCGGCGCGAAAGCGCAGGCTGGCGCGGGTAAAGCGCCCCTGGTTTTCGCGCCGCGTTTCAACCTGCTGAAAACGCAGGTTGACCAGATGGTGATCGGCGAGGGTCAGCGAAACGTCGTCGAGCAGGTCCTGAACGCGCGCGGCGATGGACAAGGCTTCGCGCTCGCCGCGTTGCTGCGACCAGACGTCGAGAACAACGAAATGTTCGGCGCCGCGGCCGCCCGCCGTCGACCAGTCGCGCGTTCGCGCGTCGCCGAACGTCACGTAGGGCGGTTCGGTTCCGCGCGGCGCCTCGTCGAAAACGCGCGCGCCCGCGAGCATGCCGGTCAGCGCCGCGTCGGCGAGCAAGGCGCCGCGGATGGCCTTGCGCAAGGACACGATGGACGATTCGCTCATGGCTTGATCTCCTCGCAAAGGGCGCGCTGATAGCGCGCGAGGCCCTCGACATCCTCCACGGCGAGAACGCGAAACACTCTGTCGCCGAGGCGAAAACGCGCGGAGGCGTCGAAATGTTCGCGGGCGCGAAAGACGATGTGATGCGTCGCCGCCTGTTCCTCGCGCGCGGCTTCGAAGCGGCGCTCCAAACGCAAAGGCTTGATCGAGGCCCAGAACGCCGCGCCCGGCGCGAAGGCGCGCGCGACGCCGCCGTTGTCGTCGGCGGCGTCAATCGCCGTCTCCAGCGTCAGGCGGTGCCGCAGCCGTCCGATCGCCTCCGGCGCGCTCATGCCAGCCTCGCGCGGCGAAAGGGCGCGATCAGCGTGGACACCTGCGCCGGCAGCTTTTCGTTGGAAGGATCGCTCATGGCGTCGCCGCGGTCCTCGAACCAGCGCGCCGCCAGGGCGCGGATGGCCTGCCGCAGGGGCGCGGGCACGGCGTCCGGCCGGTCGCCGTAGCCCACGACGATGTCGATCTGGATGCCGCCGACCGCGCGCGCGGGGACGGGCGGCGTCGAAACGAAGACGATGCGCGAACGATCCGGCGGTCCCGCCAGGATGTAAAGCGAGGGGGCCAGAATTTGCGCGGCGCCCGCCGCGTCGTAGACCCTGACGGCCGCCACCGACGCGACCGGCGCGACGGGAATCGCAAGCACCGAGCCCGTCGCCCACTGATCGAGCGCGAGCCGCCACGTCTGCGTTATCAACAGGCGGCGCGTCAGACTCTCGACGATCAGCCGCGCGCTGGTGACGAGCGCGGCGATGAGATCGTCCTCGGCGCTCGCGTCGACCTTCAGCCAGGCTTTCATTTCGGCGAGCGACACGGGCTCGGCGGCCGGACCTTCGACGAGAAGCAAAGTCATTGGAAATCCCGACGATGTTGCGTTAGAAGGCGCGCACGGAGCATTCATGAACAGTTTCCTTGTTGGCGCGGCGGCGCTGTTTTCCTTTGCCTGCGCGGGCGTCGAAAACGCGCGCGCGCTTGTGGGCGACGCGCGCGAAGAGACCTCGCTCGCGCCCTACACATTGATGCTTTTGACGCGCGCGCCGCGCGCCTCCGGCTTCTGCACCGGCGTCGTCGTGGCGCGCGACGTCGTGTTGACGGCGGCCCATTGCGTGACGCGGCTCGACGACACGCGCGTCTATTTCAAGGACGGCGACAAACCCGTCGTCCGCGCGCTCGCCGCGATTTCCATCCATCCACAATATCGCGCCAACGCGGTGGCGACGCGCGAGCGCAGCATCGATCTGGCGCTGGCGCGCGCCGCCGAGCCGCTGCCCGCGTTTTTCCGCGCGGCGTCGCTTGACGGGGCGCGGTCCGTCGCGCCCGGCGAGCGTTTTCGCGTGGCCGGTTACGGCGTAGCCCGCGAAGGGCGCGGCGAGACCGGCGGCGTGTTGCGCTCGGGCGTCCTGGTCGCGCGCGAACCCGTCTCGTCGATTTTGCTTTGGGCGGAAGATCCCGCGAAAGCCGGCTTCGGCGCCTGCGTCGGGGATTCCGGCGGGCCGATTTTCGCGGAAAACTCGTCGACCGTCGTCGCCATCGTCAATTGGGCCACAGGCCAGAAAGGCAGAGGCTGCGGCGGCCTCACGCAGGGCGCGCTCGTCGCTCCGCAACGCGCCTGGATCGACGGCGCGCTGCGGAGCTGGAGCCCGCGGTAGTCAGGTCGTGCCGAACTTCAGCAGCTTGACCGCGTCGAAATCCTGCACGCCGCCGCCCACGCGCTTGGTCGTATAGAAGAGCACGTAGGGCTTGGCGGAATAGGGATCGCGCAGGACGCGGATGCCGCGCCGGTCGACGACGAGATAGGCCCGGCGGAAATCGGCGAAGGCGACGGAGAAACTGTCGGCCGCGATGTCCGGCATGTCCTCGGCTTCGATCAACGGAAAGTTCATCAGCGTCGCCGAGGCGCCGGCGACGGCGGGCGGCATCCACAAATATTCGCCGGTCGTCGACTTCAACTTGCGAATCGCCGATTGCGTCTTGCGGTTCATCACGAAACTGGCGTTCTGGCGATAGCCGGCGCGCACGGCGTAGATGAGATCGACCAGCACATCCGACGGATTTGACGCGGGGAACGCGCCCGCCGCGCCGCTCACCACATAGGCCGTCTTGCCCCAACTCCAGGCCGCCGTCGTCGACTTCGTGTACGTCAGAAAACCGGTGGGCTTGTTGACGCCGTTGCCGTTGACGAAGGCGCCGCCCTCCTGCTCGGCGAAGGCGACATCCACCTCGGAGGCGATCCATTGCTCGATGTCGACGATGGAATCGTCGAGCAGGGACTGCGTCGCCGCCGGCATGGCGTAGAGTTCCATCGCCGGAAAATTCATGTCGGCGATCTGCTGGTTGCCGGTCTGCGGACGAAGATCGGTTTCCGCGACCCATCCCGAAGCCGGCCCCGAGGTGGAGAAGGCCTTGCGGAAATTCGACGTCGAGATTTCGCGCACGGAAGCAAGCGCGCGGATCGGCGAAATCGAAGTCATGCGGCGCAGGATTTCGGTTTCCGCGGCGGGCGGCACGAGATAGCCGCCGTCGGGCCCTGAGGCTTCCGACATGGCCTTGCCTTCCAGCGCCTTCAAGCCGTCGGATTCGCCGGAGCGCATGTAGGCGCGGAAAGCCGCCTTGTGTTCGCGTCCGCCGTTTTCCTCCGCGCTCTTCTGCGCAAGGCCGAGGCGCGGGCGCGCCGCGTCCAGCGTTACGCGGTCGATGCGCTGCTTGGTCTCGTCCAGAGCGCGGTCGATGCGGTTGAGCTTCTCCTCGGTGAGGACATCGGCGCCGAGCCGCTGCTCGATCTGCGCCAGCCGCTCGTCGTTGGTCTCGCGGAAGGCGGAGAAGGCCCTGTTGAATTCGTTGAAGGCGGCGGCCGCCTCGGGTGTGACAGCCTTGTTTTCCGGGGCGTTGCGGGTTTCGTTGGACTGCATGAAGCTTGCCTTTCGGAGTGAAGCAGACGCGAAAAGCGCGGCGGAAGACGCCGTGTTTTGTCGCGCGTGGAATGAGCCGTCTGGATGAGAGCCGCGCGCGCGACGGCGGACACGCGGGGGAATGAAACATTCTTCTCCTGCCGGGATCAGTGGATATTTTTCCGACGCATAAACGCTCAGCCTGCCGACCGACGAAACGCTTCCGCCGGCGCCAGCGCCCGCGTCAGGCGCAGAAACCTCAGCTCGAGGCTGCACGCCTCAAGCTCGTATTTCATCTTCAACAAAGCCGGCGGCGCGAGTATTTTGCGCGCCATGCCCATCACCGGCGCGAGCGGCGCGCGCCGCTTCACCGACGACACCCGCGCCTGAGGCAGCATGGGAAAGGTGACGATGGAGATCTCCCACAGGTCGATTTTTTGCAGGCGGCGGATGCCGGTCATCTTGTCGGTGAAGGCCTTTTCCGCGCGGACGCCGATCGACAGGCCGTCCACCGTTCCCTCGCGCATCAGCGCGAGAATTTCGCGCGCGCGCGCCACCGCGAGGTTGAGCCGCCCCTTCACCTTCAGGCCGAGCGAATCCTCTTCGATGGAAAGCCAGGCGCCGACGGGTTCTTTCGATTCATGCTGCCACAGCATTTTCACGCGGTCGGCTCCGCGCCTTTGCAGCGTTTCGCGAAAGGCGCCGGGCAACACGAGATCGCGGCCGAGATCGACGATGTTGAAAACGGAGGCGTAGCCTTCGAAGATTCCGGCGTCGTTGACGGCGGAGATCGCCACCGGCGCGCGCTTGATTTCGCGCGCGACGATGGCCTTGACGGCGTTGCTGAAAATGTTCGGCATCGATAGCCCCAATAAAAAAGGCCCCGCGGGGGGGCCTTGAGAGATTGATCGTCGCGGCGGTCGCGGTTCAGGGTTGTTCGCGCGCCGCGCCGGCGGGAACATGAGCGCCGCCGCGCCGGACGCGCGGCGCACAGCGTTCAAGCACACGCAAAAACGCGCGGAACACATCCTTGTGCGCGCCGCTTTTGGCTGCGCGCGGGCGCCTGAAAAATGGAAACCTCATTCGCTTTCTCCGAAACAATGGTTGAAGCGCTGCAGCTCGCGCACGAACTCGTCAAAGCGCCGGTTGGCTGCCGCCAGCTCGCGCAGGCTCCACGCCAGCAGGCTCGACGCTCCGCCCGCCCACAGCAGCAAAGCCAGATGCGCGAGATCGCCGCGCTCGATGAAGGACTGGGTAATCTCGGTCATGGTCTGTCCGTTTCGTCCTTGCGGGGCGCCAAGCCGCAGTGATCATCGAGCGGATGATGTCGCCCGTGACCGTGTATTCACAGGCGCCCGGCCAGCCGTTGCGGCCCGCAGCGATGGACACGCGGTCGGGGCGCAACGCTTTTTCGAAAATGGGATTGGCTAGATCAGCCCTTCAACCTCGCAAGGAAACGGCGTCGGAATCCATTGCTTTTCCAATTTCAATTCCGCAATAGATTGCGCCTCCTTGGCGTGAAATTCGGCGATGAGCGCACGCCTGTCGTTGCGCGCGAGATCGATGAAGCGCTCCATTTCGGCTACGCTCTTCGCGTAAAACTCGTGCAATGTGCTTA
>JANYDZ010000721.1 GCA_025363375.1 Hyphomicrobiales bacterium | reverse complement strand
CGCACCCGCCCTCGCGCTCGCCCAGGAGAAGGTGCGGATTTCCTTCAAAAGTCCGGCGGAAACAACCAAATACGTCCAGCAACACGCGATCGACGTGGGCGACGTGCCCGGCCATCAAGTGCGCTTGTTCGAGATCGTGCGCACCTTTCCGACCAATCCTCCGGTGATCGCGGGGCTGAAGATCGTTGAATCACGCAGCCGCACATTCAGCGATTACACCAACAACTCTGGCCCGGCCACCGGCTACGTTGCTTACACAATGGAGAATGGCGACAAGTTTTTCGTCCGCACCGCTCTCGTCTCCCTGAGCACGGGCGGCGACAAACTCGCGACAACCAACACGGGAGCGATCTACGGCGGCACCGGAAAGCTGCTGGGCATCCGCGGAACCTACCGCGCGACAAATGTCGCCGAACCAAAGGCCGGCGTTAACGAGTCGCAGAACGAATTCGAATACTGGATCGAGAAGTAAAAGCCCGCCGGTTCCCGCCGTGAAGCGCGGTCCAGTATCCAGAAATTCGCGCTCGCCAGGCGGGACCACCCGACTGTCAATAAAGCAATGGGGAGACGCACCATGAAGCGCATCGCACACGTCGCAATTCCGGCTTTCATCGGTCTCGCTTTCGCGACCGGAGGCGCCGTCGCGCAGCAGAAGACGCTCAAAGAGCAAATCATCGGCTCGTGGTCTCTGACTTCGTGGGAATTGACCTACCCGGACGGACACAAGGACCAGGGATTTGGCGCAAACCCGAAGGGCATCAACACCTTCGAGCCGAACGGCCGGTTCTCGCTGATCTTCATGCGGTCCGATCTGCCGAAAATCGCGTCGAACGACCGCGTCAAGCCCACCGCGGACGAGGCGATGGCCGTCGCCAAGGGCGTCATCGCCTATTACGGCACATACACGGTGAGCGAGGCCGACAAGAGCCTGACTTTGAACCTCGAGGGCACGACCTTCACCAATCAGGTCGGGCAGGCGCAAAAGCGCATCGTCAGTGTGATCAGCGCCGACGAGTTGAAATACCAGAACCCCGCTTCGACCACGGGCGGCAAGATCGAGGTCGCGTTCAAGCGCGTCAAATAGAGCGAGTATCGACGAACGCGATCAACATACCTCGCGCTTAGGGGCGAATTGAAAGCCGCCTGCGGGCGGCTTTTTCCTTATCGGGAGCGTTGTTGCCCTTTCAAACCCCCGCCCACATCCGCCCGGGATTGAGCACTCCGTCGGGATCAAAAGCCGCCTTGATCCCCCCCGTCAGCTTCATCAGCGCCTCGCCCTGGGGCTGAAACACGTCGATCCGCGCGCGCGCCTCTTCGGACGCGCGGACCAGCGTCGCGTGGCCGCCAGGCGTCGCCAGCGCGCCGCGAATGACCGCCGCGCCGCAATCGCCGTCCGCCGCGCAGGCGAGCCACACGAGCCCGCCGCCCCAGTCATAGAGGCAGCGCGCGGCAAGGCGTTCGCGGATGGCGGCGACGAGCGCGGGGGCGCGCGTCGGGGCGGTCGAAATCCGCCATACCGCGTCGTTCGCCGGCTGCGCCAGCGCGCTCACGTCGCGGATGGCGCGCCATTCCGCCGCGCTCTGTGCCTCGTCCAGCTGACGCGCGACGCCGAATTTCGCCAGCAGCTTGCCCAAAGCCTTGACGCGGTATTCCACCGAATCGGGAAAATGCTCGATGCGCAGCAGCGTGCGCGGCGCCTCGCCCGGCAGATGCGCCGCGCCGCTCACCTCAAACGGCGAGCCCAGCGCCGCGCACAGGCACTGCACAGCGCGCGCGTCGTCGAGGCCCTCAAACACCAGCGTCCCCGTCGCCGGCGCCCTAGGCAGCGCTTTGAACGTCGCTTCGGTCAGCAGGCCCAGCGTGCCGTGCGCGCCGCAACTGAGCTTCACCAGATCGAGGCCGGTGACGTTTTTCATCACGCGCCCGCCGGATTTGACGATTTCGCCGCGCCCGTTGACGAGGCGCACGCCGAGCAGATGGTCGCGCGCGGCGCCGGCCTGGATTCGGCGCGGGCCCGAAATGTTGCAGGCCGCCACGCCGCCGATCGTCGGCTCGCCCGCGCCGCCATAAAGCGCGCGATGATCCATCGGCTCGAACGGCAGCATCTGGCCTTTTTCGGCGAGCGCGGCCTCGATCTCCGCAAGCGGCGTGCCCGCCCGCGCGGAAATCACCATTTCCGCGGGCTCGTAAAGCGTGATGCCGGTCAAGCCGCGGGTGGAGAGCGCGGCGGCGCACCGGGTTGGCCGCCCAAGCCCCCGCCGCGTGCCGCCGCCCTCGATGGCGAGCGGGATTTTGCGCGCGCGCGCGTCGGCGATGAGGGCGGCGGCTTCGGTCTCGGTCGCCGGAATGTGCGTGGTCACGACGCGTCAAGCCTCGCGTCGAGCGGAAACACCTTCGCCGGATTGAGCAGCCACTGGCGATCGAACACCGCGCGCACGCGCATCTGCTGGTCCAGATCGACCTGCGCGAACTGCACGCGCATGAGGTCGCGCTTCTCGATGCCGACGCCGTGCTCGCCGGTCAGGCAGCCGCCGACCTCGACGCAGACTTTCAAAATCTCGTTGCCGGCCTCTTCCGCCTTCGCCTGCTCGGCGGGATCGTTGACGTTGTACATGATCAACGGATGCATGTTTCCGTCGCCCGCGTGAAACACATTGGCGACGCGCAGGCCGTGCGACTTCACGATCTCGTCGGTGCGCTTCAGCACGTAGGCGAGCTGGCCGAGCGGCGCGGTGCCGTCCATGCAAATATAGTCGGCGACCCTTCCCGTCGCGCCGAACGCGGATTTGCGGCCCTTCCAGATCAGCGCGGCCTCCATCGCCGACTGCGATTGCCGGATTGTCTTCACATTGTGCCGGCGCGCGATCTCCACGATGCGCGCCAATTGCGCGTCGATCTCGGCTTCCGAGCCTTCCACCTCGACGATCAGCATGGCCTCGACGTCGAGCGGATAACCGGCGTGCGCGAAAGCCTCGGTGATCTCGATGGCGAGCCTGTCCATGTACTCCATGGCGACGGGCACGATGCCGTGGCCGACGATGTCGGCGACGCAGGCGCCGGCCTCCTCGCCATGATCGAACCCGAACAGCACGGGCCGCGCGCCTTCCGACGCGCGCAGAATGCGCACGCTTGCTTCCGTCACAACGCCAAGCTGGCCTTCGTGTCCCACGATGAGCCCGAGAAAATCGAGGCCGCCGGCGTCGAGATGATCGCCGCCGATGTCGACCACGGTCCCGTCGATCAGCACCATTTTCAACCCGAGAACATGGTTCGTCGTCACGCCGTGCTTGAGGCAGTGCGCGCCGCCCGAATTCATGCCGATATTGCCGGCGATGGTGCAGGCGAGCTGCGAAGAGGGGTCCGGCGCGTAGAAAAAACCATCGGCCATGATGGCGTCGGTGACGCCGAGATTGGTGACGCCCGCCTGCACCCGCGCCACGCGGTTGGCGTAGTCGATTTCGAGAATGCGGTTGAGTTTCGAGACGCCGACGACCACCGCGTCCTCCTGCGGAATGGCGCCGCCGGAGAGCGAGGTGCCGGCTCCGCGCGGAACAACCTTCACGCCCTCGGCGTTGAGAAATTTCAACACGGCGGAAACTTCTTCGGTCGAACGCGGCAGCACCACGGCCAGCGGCATTTTGCGGTAGGCGGTGAGCGCGTCGGTTTCGAACGCGCGCCGTTCGTCGAGCGAGACGACGAGACATTCGGACGGTACCAGCCGCGCGAGGCCCGCGATGATGTCGTCGCGGCGGGCAAGAATGCGCGGGTCGGGGGCGGGGAACGCGATTGCGGTCATGGGACGCTCGCTTGTTTGCGAACCCCTCCTTAACGATTTCGCAACAGAGGCGCCAGCGCCGGCGCCCCTATTTTCGGGTCAGGTTTCGACCCCGCCGCCGCGGCTGGAGCGGGCCGCGCCTCAATTGGCGGACGAGGCGGCGTAAACCGCGGCCCGCTTGACGATGTCGTCCGGCGCCGCATATGCGCGGGCGATCAGCGCCTCGATCTCTGGCGCGCCGAGGGGATCGACGAACTGTCCGGCTTTCTGAGCGTCGGCGAGATAGTCGGCGTCCCGCAGCGTCGCTTCGAACGCTTCGCGCAGCGCGGCCAGACGATCCGCCGGCACGCCCGGCGGGCCAAAGACGGGGCGCCCGAATTCCTGGGGAATGCCGAGCAGTTCGAAAATCCGCCTGTCGTCCGGCTTCCTGATGAGGTCGATGGCGAGCGGCACCCCCTGCATATGCGTGGATTCCGACAGGCCAAGCTGCGTCAGAAAATTGACTTTTTTGTCGATGATCCACGACGGCACCGAGGCCATGTGCGTTTCCCAGGCGATGCCGCAAATGCCCTGCACCTCGCCGTTCTCCACGGCCATGCGCAAGCCCGATGTCGCGTAGCCCGGGATCACCTTGAACTTGGTTCCCAGCATGGCGTTGAGCAGGCGCGGATACATGACCGGCGTCGAGCCGTCGCCGGTGGCGCCGACGAGCACTTCGCGGGCCAGAGCGTCCGCAAAGGTTTTGGCCGGCGATGTGCGCCAGGTGAGGCAGGTTCCCGTGAGCTTGCCGGCGCTGCCGATCCAGCTCAGTTTTCGCGGATCGAATTTGGCGTTGGGATCGCCGTAGAGCGCATTCAGAATAACCGTGTTGAACGACGCCAGAAGCGCCGAGCCGTCGCGCGGCGCGGCGTTGTAGAGATAGTTCACGGCGACCATGCCCGTCGCGCCGGGCATGTTTTTCACGACGACGTTGGGATTGCCGGGAACATGTTTGCCTAAATGCGCCGCCAGCACGCGCGCGTAGGTGTCAAAGCCGCCGCCGGCGCCGGAGCCGACGTAGAGGCTGAGCGGCGCGCGCCGGTAAAAGTCCGCGACGGATTGCGCGCGCGCGGCGTGGACGTCGGCGGCCAGACCGGCGGCGAAAACGACGATGGGGATGAATCTTCTCATTCCTGCGTTCCCGATCGTTGAACTCAAGCTGCGCAACCCGGCGCCTCAGAACTCGCGAAACAGGCGCCCGTAGCCGTCAATTCGATCATCGACGCCCGCCATCCGCAACGCGTTCCACAAAATCGCCTGCTGCGAGGTCATGACGTCGACGGCGAGTTCGCGCTCGATCGCGTCGATCGCGTGCGCCGTCGCCCAATGGGCGCAGCTGGGATGGATCGTGTCCGTCTCGGGATGCCGGCGCTTGATCTCGCGCGAAAGACTCAAGGCAAGTTCGCCCGGCACCTTGCCGAGCGTCTCGACGGCGTAGCCGCAGGCGATGGAACCAGTGGATTCGACGCCGAGCCTGGCGGTCGCCTGATTGTGATGCGCGTCGAGTTCCGCGACGAATGGATGCACCGTCGCGACCTTGCGGGCGCCCAGCGCGCGCAGGGCCTTCGCCTGCGATTGCGTCGAGGTAACGACCTTTACGCCGATCTCCTGCGCAAGCCCGGCGCAGATCGCGTCGAGGTTTTCAACGCCGCGCGACTGGTTGATCGGGTTGCCGCCGAGCACCACGACATCAGCCCCGGCCCGCGCCATGGCTTTCGCGGCGTCGAGACTGCGCGCGTGGCTGCGCTCCATGTCGTCCTTCGCGCTCGCGGAGGTCAGCGACGTGATGGCGAGCGTCGTCAGCATGAGCGTCACGCCCTTCGGCGCCATCATGTAGAATTCGGCGCAGAACGTCTCCGTCACATAGGGCGGGGAGCAATAGCCGATGCGCGCGCGGTATCCGTACATGCAGAATTCCTTCCGTTCCGCTCCGCCATGCGAAGGCGCCGGTCGCGCACGAACCGGAGCGGCAAGCTTATGCCCCGCCGGTTTCGCGCGCTCAAGCCTTCGTCCGGGCGCGGCGGCACAGCGTGAAGGCGCAAAGCGGAACAACAAGCCATTGCAACATCGGCGAAAGGCCGAGCGCGAACCCGTGAATTTCGATCGTGGGCATCAAACTGGAATAGGACCAGGACTTGCGCACGGCGACGTTGAGCCATTCGCTGAAGCCGGTGTAGGCAAGTCCCGCAACGACGGCGACGAGCGCGACGGGCGCGAAACGGCGCGCGGGCCAGTTCCTAGCGCCGGCGATTATCAACGCCAGAACAAGGGCGGCGGCGGCGATCAGAATATCGCCGCCCAGACAATGCGCGACATCGAAAGCAAGTTCGCCCGGCGCGCCGCTGTTCCAGAGGGAATACAAGGGAAGCTGCGCAACCTCCCACGCGAAATCGCCGACGGCGGTCGCCGCCAGGTAACGCCGCGACGCGGCGAGCCGGTCGGCGCGGATCAAGACTTCCGCGCCGTTCAAGCTCACACCCTCACCGCGTGATGCGTCTGCGGCGGGAAAATCTCCTCCGGCGTCAGCAGGCGGTGGCAGACGCCCTGCTCGAAGGCGAATTGCAAAAACGCCTCCAGCGTCGGCCGGTTGGCCTCAAGTCCATAGGGCCACATGTCGCCGCCCATGGCTTCCTTCGCCTTGCGCACGGCTTCGCCCACCCACGGGATCGGCACGACGGTCGCGCCGAGAAAGGCGCAGCGTTTGACGCTGTTGGCCCGCGCCACGTCGAAGGCGTGAAAAATGTTGCCCGCCGCCCACGGCGCCTTGTCGAGCACGGTCTTCTTGACGACCAGCGTGTGCATGATCGGCAGTATCTTTTTCGCGCGCGCGTAGTCCATCTCCGCTTGCACCCAATTGCCGTAGAAGCGCTCGACATCGGGATTGCTGTGAAAGCATCGCGGCGGCACGGCGGCGACGACGGCGTCGAGGTCGCCCTTGTCGAGCATGTCGGTCAGCGAACGGTCCGCCACCGGCGTCAATTCAAGGCCGCTCGGAAGCTTCAGCGGCACTTTCTCGGCGCGCCCGGCCTCGCCAAGGCCCGCCTGCACCCATTTGATTTTCGTCAGGTCGACGCCGAGTTCGTGCTGCATCACGCCGCGTCCATAGACGGCCGCGGTCTGCGCCCATTCGGGCACGCCGACCCGCTTGCCGACGAAATCGGCGGCGGTCTTGATGCGGTCCTTGCGCACATAGATCGCCGAATGCCGCGCCACGCGCGACAGGAACACAGGCAGCGCGATGAGGCGGTCGTCGAGGTCCTCAACGACGAGACTCGAGAGGAGCGCGCGAGGCAGCGCGAGCGGC
>JANYDZ010000685.1 GCA_025363375.1 Hyphomicrobiales bacterium | reverse complement strand
GTAAAGCAGCGTCGACTTTCCGCAGCCAGAGGGGCCCAGCAGCGCGATAAATTCCTGCTTGCGGATTTCGAGAGACACGTCTTCGAGAGCCAACACCGGTTTGCCGCGCGACGGCCGGTAAAGATGCCTGACGCCCTCAACGACGATTTCCGACATGAAGCGTTTCCCCCGCCCTGACTTCGATGGCTTTGACCATTGTCGTGGCCGGGCGGTCAAGCCGGGAACCGCGGAGAGGCAGGGCAATCGCGTTTGCAGCGGAGACTGCAGCGCTGACTGGCGGGTTTGCGCGCCCCGCATTTCGCCAAATGCGATTGCTCTTGTGCCGCCGGGAAACCTGTGTTTTCTGCGCGGCCTGTCAACCGCGCCTCTCCCGCCGGAGTTTCCATGCCCAGGCAATCCGACAAGCCAAGCCTGCTAGGCCAGCACGTTCCCCTGCCCGCTTCCCCCGAAGAAGCTGAACTCGACCGGGTGCCCGCCCCGCATCAGGACACAAACTATGTCGCGCGGTTCACAGCGCCCGAGTTTACCTCGCTCTGCCCGGTTACCGGACAGCCGGATTTCGCTCATCTGGTGATCGACTATGTTCCGGGCAAATGGCTTGTCGAGTCGAAATCGTTGAAGCTTTATCTCGGCTCTTTTCGCAACCACGGCGCTTTTCATGAGGATTGCACGGTGCGGATCGGCAAGGATCTGGTGGCCTTGCTGAAACCGAAGTTCTTCCGCATCGGCGCCTATTGGTATCCGCGCGGCGGCATGCCGATCGACGTGTTCTGGCAGTCGGGCCGCGCACCCAGGGGGCTATGGTTGCCCGATCCGGGCGTCGCGCCCTATCGCGGGCGCGGCTGAGCCAATCCCAACGTGCGCGCCCGCAGTTCCGCCACCAGCGCGGCGCGCTCCCTGATGGGCTCAAGCTGCGCGTAAGACACGACCTCGCCGATCTCGATGGGGAATGTTGTGCCGATCCGGCGCCGGACTTCGTGGAAGAACAGGGCGAGGCGCAGGTTCACGTGAATGTGGCTGGCGATCTGGAACAGGCGCGAATTCTGCCCATGGAAGAACACCGGCGCGACAGGGCATCCGGCGGTTTGCACCAGGCGCGCCAAATAGGGCGTCCATGGCATGTCCTCAGCCGGCTTCGCACCAAGGCGGTCGGGAGAGGTCGCCATGGCGCCGGCCGGGAAAATGACCATGCAGCCGCCGTCGGCAAGGTGTTTTTGCGCGCTGGCGCGGCTGGCTGCGTTGGCGCGCCGGGCTTCGCGGGTCTCGCTGAAATCAATGGGCAGCATTTTTTCGCGCATTTCGGGGGCGCGCAGCAGCACCGAATTGGTCAAAGCCAGAAAGTCGGGGCGCACCTTTTCCATCAGAGCGCAGATGATGATTCCGTCGAGCACGCCGAAGGGGTGGTTGGCGACGACAAGCAGCGGCCCCTCTTTCGGCAACGCGTGAAGACGTTCGCGCGAATACTGAAGATTGATCGACAGCGCCTTGATAGCGGTTGAGAAAAACCCGGCGCCATCCCATTCCATTTGCTGGTGTAGGAGGTAGAGGCGCTTGATGTGATCGCGCCCGGTCGCGACCTCGACGGCGCCGATCACCTTGCGTTTCAGCCAGGGATCGTCGGGGGCTGCGTAGGAAAAGTCCGAATCTTTCATGGGCGTGAGCGGCTATCCTGATGTTGCGACGGATGCGTGACAAATATCGTTCATTTCCCCCTAACCAGTGACGGGTAGACTGACGCGTCGCACGCTCGCAGGGAAATTCAGACAAGATATGGTTCCCATCGTTTTCGATCAATGCGCGGGATGGCTGCATCCGGCCCCCGGCCTGCGCGGCGTGGTGATCTGCGGTTCGATCGGCTTTGAAAGCCTGTGCAGCCACAAGTCGCTGGCTATTCTGGCGGAGAGGATCGCGGCGGCGGGACAGCCGGTTCTGCGCTTCGATTATCGCGGTTGCGGCGATTCCGCCGACATTGAAGGGGACTGCGGACGCCGCGCAATCTGGAAAGACAACATCCGCGCCGCTGTCGCATTTTTGCGGACGCGGACCGGCGTCGATAAAATCGCGCTGGCCGGCCTGCGGCTCGGGGCGACGCTCGCCACCGAAGTCGCGGCGGAAATGAGCGGGGTCGAGCGTCTCGCGCTGATCGCGCCGCCCACCACGGGCAAGGCCTATGTGCGCGAACTGAAAGCCCTGTCGCGATTGATTGGTTGCAGCGATGAAGAATTGGAGCCTGGCGCGCTGTGCGTCGCGGGCTATCGTCTGTCGCCTGCGGAAATTGCGGATTTGCAAGCCCCCGATTGCACCGCGCTGACGGCCATTCCCGCGCCGCTTGTGCTGGGCCTGTGCCGCGAGGCGCCCGCCAATCATCCCTGGCTGGCGCGACTACGCGCGCTGGGCGGCGAAGTGACGGCGGAGGTTTTTGACGGCTACGACGCCCTGATGTGCGATCCCACGGCCTCACAGGTTCCGCACGCGGCGCTGGAGCGGATCGCGAACTGGATCGTCGAAGGCGCTGCAAGCCGGGACGCCGCTCCGCTCGACATGCCTCCCGCTCGCATACAAGGCTCCGACTTTACGGAAAACGCCGTTCTGTTCGGCGGCGCGGGAAAACTCGCGGGCGTCTATTGCAGCCCTCGCGACGAGGCCCCCGGACAGGCGCTGATTCTCGTCAACGCCGGCGCCATTCATCATGTCGGCTGGGCGCGCGGCCATGTCGAGATGGCGCGCGGGCTGGCGGCCCAGGGCATCGCCTCGTTGCGTCTCGATCTCGGCGGCATCGGCGATTCATTCGCGGCGGCGAGCGGACCTTCAGGCTCGCTCTACGCGCCCGAACTCAAGGACGATATTCGCGCCGCCGTTGATTGGCTGGAGGCGCGCGGCGTCGTGGATATCGGGGTGCTCGGCGCGTGCAGCGGCGCCTATCAGGCCTTGCAGGCGGCGGTCGCGGACGCGCGAATCGGACGCCTCGTGCTGGTCAACCAACTTTGTTTCGTGTGGGGCGCGAGCTATTCGCTGCAATTGTCGGCCTGGCAGGCGACCAAATCGGCGATCGTCGGAGCGGCAATGGCGCGCGAACAACAGAACGCCGGCGAAGCCGCGCGCGCGCTCAACCGCCTCATGCCTCTCGCCAAGACAGTCGCAAAGGGCAGTTTTGGCGCGTTCACCAATCTCATGGCGCTGGCGCAGACGGGGTTCTCCCGCGTCAATGTTGTCGAGGACTGGTTTGAAACCCTGTCGGCGCGGGGCGCGCACGTGCGGATGCTCTACAGCGACGCCGATCCCGGCCTCGTTGAACTTGAACGCTGGCTGGGGCCGGATGGCGCGCGCGCGACCGCTCTGCCGGGCGTCGATAAATTCATTCTCGCGCGCGCCGATCACATGCTGACGCCGCAACGCGCGCGCGCGGCGCTGGCCGATCATGTGCTTGACCTCTACGGGGTCGCGCGGGCTGGCGTTCACGCGATTGCGGCTGCGTGAGCGCTCAGGCGCCGCGCTGTTTGGCCAGCGCGTCGAAAGCCATCAGGCGGCGCAACAACGCCTCCATCTCGCCCAGCGGCACCTGATTGGGACCATCTGAAAAAGCATTGGCTGGATCGTCGTGCGTTTCGATGAAAACGCCGGCAACCCCCACCGCGACAGCGGCGCGCGCCAGCACCGGCACGAATTCGCGCTGTCCGCCCGACGAAGTCCCCTGCCCGCCTGGCTGCTGCACGGAATGGGTCGCGTCAAAAATCACGGGCGAGCCGATCTGCGCCAGAACAGGCAGCGCGCGCATGTCCGAAACCAACGTGTTGTACCCAAAGCTCGCTCCGCGCTCGGTGACGAGCACATCGGCGTTGCCGGCGCCGGTGACTTTGGCGACGACGTTTTTCATGTCCCATGGCGCCAGAAACTGGCCCTTCTTGACATTGACCGGCTTTCCCGCCGCGGCCGCGGCGAGCAACAGGTCGGTCTGCCGGCACAGGAAGGCCGGGATTTGCAGCACATCGACAATTCCAGCTGCGACGGCGCATTGCGCGTTTTCGTGCACGTCGGTGAGGACGGGAAGGCCGAATTTCTCCTTGATCTCGGCGAAAACAGGCAATGCCTGTTCAAGCCCGAGGCCGCGCTTGCCGGCAAGCGAAGTGCGGTTGGCCTTGTCGAAGGAGGATTTGTAGACGAGGCCGATTCCCAGGCGCGTCGCGATATCCTTCAACGCCGCCGCCATTTTCAACGCGTGCTCGCGGCTTTCCATGGCACAGGGCCCGGCGATGAGGGCCAGCGGCAGGTCGTTGCCGAAACTGACGGCGCCGGGGCCAGTTCCGATGCGCACGTGGGGATGAGGGTTCATGGGATATCCTTTGCTGCCGAAGGGCTAGCGGCACGCGCGCGCAGTGGCAAGGGAAAGTGGAGAAAGCGGCGCGCCAAAGTCAAAGCACGCCACGAAGAGCGGGCCGCCTTCGCCATGGAAAGCCCCGCGCAAGTCCTGGCGGCGCATGCCATTCGGGTGGATAGTCGAACAATCGGAAAGACGTCATGAAGATGGTGATTGCGGCGATGTCCGTCGTCCCCTGGCTCATCGCTTGCGCCCCTGACAAATCGACGCAAGCGGACAAGTCCTCCGCCAGCGCGCGTCACCTTTGCTGGTTGATGAATATGTCGCACAAGATGGCCAAGCCATGCCTCCCGATCGAGACGGAGCGCGTGATCAAGGCTTTCGCGTCCCTGTCGATACGCGACGCCAATGAAGCCTGCGATGGAATTTCAAGACTTTCCCACGGCCGCGGTTTTCGGTTCGATGAAGGATGGTTTCTTGAAATACGCGAGGCGTCGCGGGGCGACGATGTCATTCTGGCCAAATGTCCATTGCACTGGCCATCGTAACGGCCCCGCATTCAGATGAAGGCCATCCTTCGGCGGGATCGGGCGGCCGCCAGCGCGCAGGAATCGCTTTTGCTTGAACAACACTCGCGCCGAGGTCCCGCCGCGAACGACACAAGCCTGAAGCAAGTCCTCAGCCGCAGTATCGCGCCAATCTTCCCCGCAGGTTGCGCGCGCGCCTGATCAACAGCCGGGCGCGCGACGTCAAAGCGTCAAATCGACATCCGCATTCATTGGCGTTGGTCCGCGACGCAAAGCATCGGTCGGAAAGGAATGGTTCAGATGGGGAGCTTGAAAATTCGAATGGCGACAAAGGCTTTTCGCGACAACAGGAGAAATGCGATATTGACGCGGTCATCCCGCAAGTTCGCGCACGTTCCCGTCATCGCGTTTTTTGGCCTCTGCATCACAACGGGATTCGCTCTGGCGTGGTTCTTCGCGCGGTAGCGCGACGGGGCCCGGCCAACGACAATGAGAGGCTGTCGAACCCGCGCGAAGCGAAACCCGGGCAAGACATGTCGCGGGTTGATCGCCGCGACGCGGGAATGGGCGCTCATAAATTATTGATGATTTGGGATCATGATTGCCGCAATCTCGATTCGCGGCATGATGACCGATCGGGACTCCCGCCATCCATCGGAACCGCGTCGGGTTTCGGCAATTGTTTTGCCTCACGGGGACCGCCAGCGGAAACGCGCGAAGTATTTTGCGTCAGGGAGGCATGCCTTGACGCCTGCTGGAACAGCATCCTCCGGGAAACTTTCACTATGACCACGACATCGGATTTTCTCACGATCAACCAGAACAGGGCCCGCTATCAATCCATGACGGCCAGCGAGCCAATGGTGAAAGGCGCCAGCGACTATTATGCCGCGAACATTGGCAAGGTGAAAACGGCGGATGATCTCGTCGGCAATTACCGGCTTCTGTCCTATGCGCTCAACGCGTACGGGCTCGGCGACCAGATCAACTCCACCGCCTTGATCAAGCAGGTCTTGAACGGCGGCGTCGCCGATCCCAGAAGCCTCGCCAATACCCTGGCCGATCCGCGCTGGAAGGCGTTCGCGAAAGCTTTTGATTTTGTCGGCAAAGGAGCCGCGTCCATTTCAGGATCGAGCGCGGTGAACGCGACGACCGGCAATTATGTCGAACAACAGCTTGAACAGGAAAAAGGCCTGCAGAACGTGGGCGTTCAACTGGCTCTGTACTTCCAGCGCGTGGCCCCGGCGGTCACCAATACCTATGGCATTCTGGGCGACAAGAATCTGCTTCAGGTTGTGCAGACGATATTCGGCCTGTCGCCCGCTTCCAGCGCGTCCAATATCGACGCCCAGGCATCGACGATCGCAAAAATGGTCCCCCCGTCCGATCTTCAGGACCCGGCCAAGGTCACCCGGCTCGCCGAGCGTTTCACCGCCATGTATGAACTTGCCTACGGGCCTTCCTCAAACTCGGCGGGGTCCCTTTCCACCTCGACGGGAACATCGAGCACGGGTTCAGCCGCGTCCGCTATTCTCGGCGGAATCGTCGGTTCAAACAGCGCGGCTCTGGCGGGGCTGGCCGGCGGCGGTGCGCCGCTGTTCAGTCAGAATTTTCTTTTGAGCCTGCAAGGCCTTCGCCTGAGGGGATGAGAGCGGGCTCATCGCTCTTGTGATTTTCACCGGCCGCATGGGAACGGAACTGTCGGCAACCTGCTCCAGGGGCCTCCCCTGACCCCAGGCAAACTGGGTTTCCCGGCCTGTCCTTGCGGCGCCGGAGGTTTCGCACTTCGGGTCTCGCACTCCCGGTTTGCGCATATCACGGGAGATGCGTAGCCTGCCGCCATGCGCCTTGTCCTCCTGCTCGCCCTGCTTGCCCCGCTTGCCGCCCGCGCGGAAACGGCTGGTCCCTTCGCCAACCACAATTTCGATATTTTCTTCACCGAAATGCAAATCACCGACGATCCCGAGCGTCCCGAAATTCCGCAAAACCGGCGCACGCAAATTCAGGTGGGGATTGGCGCGGCGTCCACCCGCATCTCGCGCAATTGGGACAAGCCGCCGCCGGCGCTTGAGCATCTTGAAGCCGCGGGCGCGCTGGGCGCGTGGGTTTCCCTGCAAAACCGCGGGCGTCTGCGTCACAGCGTCGACGGCAAGCGGCTGACGCAGACTGTCATGACCGCGAGTTTTGTGGCGCGCGTCGTCATCGAACTCGAAGACAAGGATTGCAAGGCGCGGATCGATTACGCGCTGCAGCCGGGCGAACGCTATTTCCGCATGCGCAACATCGCGCTGGGCACGCCCATGCGGGTTTTTGAAATTCGCGCGCAGGGCCAGCCGAAATGCAGGGTTGGCGAGGAACTGCTGTGGTGAAAGTTGCGCTCCCCCCCGCCCTCGCCTAAACCTCGCGCCACACGAGGTCCCCTATGTCCGCCGCCTTCACCCCCCAATCCGAGTTCCTGCGCGTCCTCGCGCAGCGCGGCTTTATTCATCAATGCTCCGATTTCCCAGGCGTCGACGCGAAGGCGAAAGCCGGCGAGTTGATCGCCTATATCGGCTTTGACTGCACGGCGGCTTCCCTGCACATCGGCTCGCTCGTGCAGATCATGATGCTGCGCTGGCTGCAAAAATCCGGCGGCAAGCCCGTGCCGCTGATGGGCGGCGGCACCACGCGGGTCGGCGATCCCTCCGGCAAGGACGAGGGGCGGCAATTGCTCTCGATTGAAAAGATCGACGAGAACAAGGCCGGCATCAAGCAGGTGTTTTCAAAGTTTCTGAACTTCGGCGACGGCAAGACCGACGCCGTCATGCCCGACAACGCGGAATGGCTGACAACGCTGAACTACATCGAATTCCTGCGCGACGTCGGCAGGCACTTTTCCGTCAATCGCATGTTGTCGATGGATTCGGTCAAGATGCGGCTCGACCGCGAGCACGAGCTGTCGTTCATCGAATTCAATTACATGTGTTTGCAGGCCTATGATTTCGTCGAGCTCAACAAGCGCTATGGCTGCGTCGCGCAGATGGGCGGCTCGGACCAATGGGGCAATATCGTCACCGGCATCGATCTGGGCCGGCGCATGGGCGCGCCGCAGCTGTACGCTGTGACCTCCCCGCTGCTGACGACGGCGTCCGGAGCCAAAATGGGCAAGACGGCGGCGGGCGCTGTGTGGCTGAACGCGGATATGCTGAGCGTCTACGACTACTGGCAATATTGGCGCAATACCGAAGATGCGGACACAGGACGGTTCCTGAAACTGTTCACGGAATTGCCGATGGACGAAATCGCCCGGTTGGACGCGCTTGGCGGCGCGGAGATCAACGAGGCCAAGAAGATCCTCGCCAACGAGGCCACCGCCATGGTGCATGGCCGCGCGGCTGCGGAAGCGGCCGCGGAGACGTCGCGCAAAACTTTCGAAGAAGGCGCTCTGGCGACGTCCTTGCCGAGCGTGCCGCTGGCGGGCGCGGAACTGGCGGCGGGACTTGGCGTGCTGACGGCGTTCGTGAAGGCGGGACTTGTGGCCTCGACAGGCGAGGCGCGGCGTCAGGTGAAGGCCGGCGGGTTGCGCGTCAACGACGAGGTCGTCGGCGACGAGCGCGGATCGCTGGGGGGCGGCGACGTGAAGGAAGGCGTGATCAAACTGTCGTTCGGACGCAAAAAGCATGTGTTGTTGAAGGTGGAGTGACCGAGGCCGCGACGCGCCGCGCGGCTTCGACACGCGTCAATTCCGCGCAGGCCCAATCGACAACGGCATATCGCGCGACAGCGATTCGGGCTGGGCCTCAACCGGCGCGCGGGACGGCGTTCCCGTCCCGTCGATGACGCCGAAGACCTTGCGCAGAAATCCCGGCGCGATGGCGGACAACGGATTGATGGTCAGCACCGGAGCCGCGGCGGGTCCCGTGATGCGGAAATTCACCGCGAACAGGCCCTCGTGACGATCGCCGCCGAGAATGGATCCAACCAGGGGCACCTGCGAGAACAGGTTGTTGAGGCCATAGGCGGGAACAAAGACCCCGGTCATGTTGACCTGATCGCGCGCCGTGTCCAGGGTTCCATCAAGCTTTAGCCCGATCTGCTGGCCCACCAGCACCCCGTCGCGCACCGCGAAGCGCCCGCCCCCGCGGGTAAAACTCGCCGACAGCCTGGTAAACGCGGCGGCGCTTGTCTCAATACGCTGCTGGCCCGCAAGGCCATCGCGCGTTGGAGCGCCTTCTGTGACCAGGCGACGCAAAGCCGGTTCGTTGCGCAGGACAAAATCGGTAATGTGAATGGAGCCGTCCAGTCCGCCGTCGGTCAAGCGCGCATTCAGCAGCATCTTGCCGCCTTCCATGCGCTTGTAGAGATCGAGGAAGGCCATGAAAGCGCCGCCATCGGCGACAGACAGGTTGATGGCGCCGCCCTCGCGGCCGCGCGACATGCCACCCGAAATGGCGGCCTTTCCGGAAGACGCCTGCAACTGAAAGGAGCGTATGGCGCCGGCTTTGCGCGTCAGGCGCAATTCGACGCCGGAAAGGGTCTGTCTATTGTAGCCTGTCGCCAGGGCGGTCTTGAGATCGATGTCGATGTCCTTCGAGGCGGCGGCGTCCTTGCCCGTCGCGTTGGACTCGCCGCCCATCAGCCCGCGCAGGAACGGGCGCGTATCGACGGCGGCGCCACGCACCACAAGCTTAAGCCCCTCCTTCGTCAGGTCCGCATTGACCTTCATGTCGTCGCCGGGAGACAGGCGCAGCGAAGAGAGCTGCGCCGAGCGAAATGCGCCGTTCTGGTCGAACTCCAGCGCGCCGCGCGCGGAGGGCCCGCCCGGCGCGTCGTACACAAGCTGGGTTACCGAATTGGAGCCTTCGGAAGGATCGAGCACAAAGGTTGCCTTGGCCGGTTTGCCCGCCGCTTTGCCCAGTCCGGGTATCGGCGCGTCGATCGACGCGCGCGAAAAATCGAGTTCGACATTCGCCGACGCATCCTCCTTGCCGAAAGGCGCGGCCAGCTTGACGCCTATGGGCCCGGAAATGCCGACCCCCGCGCCAAAGCCCATGCGCGCGCGCGCCGCGTCGTCGATCGCGAACTGGACGATCGCGTCGGCGGCGCCCGCTTGTGGTTTTTTGATTTCCAGCGTCGCTGGGCCGCCGAATAGGCGCCCCTGCCCACTGGCTTTCAATCCCTGGGAATCGACTGTGAGATTGAGCACGCCATTGTCGAATTTTTCCTTGCCGATAAGTTTTTCAATGGAAAAGCCGTTTACGGCCGCGGCGACTTTCACCGATGTGTCGCTGGCGCGCGTAACCTTGGCCAGCTTCATGTCGATGGTCAATTTGCCGTCGAACTGACCTTTCATGGCGGCTGTGTCGATGTGCATGCCGCCGAAGGGCTTCATGCCGTCGCGCGACAGAAAATCGCCGATGGCTTCGAGCGGCGCGGTCACGCGCGCGGTCAACGTGGCCGGCGCGGGCTTGCGGCTGGTGTCCTGCACATAGAAAAGCGCCTCGGACAACGCGAGTTTTTTGCCGCCGCCGACGTCAACGACGCCGCGCGAAGCATTGAAAGACGCCGTGCGCCCGGTCAACTTGCCCGTTCCATCAACAGCGCCCAGCGCCGGCACGCCGGGCAAAAACGACAGCGACACGCCGGAAACCGCGTAATCCACATGGATGCTGTCATCTGGATGCGGCTTGGGGTTGGCGAGATTGGCGATGGCGTCTTCATCGAAGTCGAATTGCAAGGCCGCCTTTTCGAGAAAGCCCCCTCGCGCATGATCGACCAGATAGTCGCGAATCGATGGGGCCATAAATTTCGGCCACAGGCGCAAGATCGCCGCCGTCGGCATTTTGCCGACATTGCCGCCGATTTTCAGACGCCGCCGGGTGGCTTGACCGACAGCCTCGGCGTTGAGCGAGATGTTGACTTGCGGCCCGGCCGCTTCGAAATGCTCCACCACAAGCCTGCTCGCGTCGGGAAAGATGCCTGCCGACAGGCGCAGACGATCGATAACGATGCCGGATTCGCCGGCTTTTTCGCCGCCAACAAATCCGCTGGATCCCTCCTCGATCGCGAAAAGCCAAGGCGCCTCAACGAGGGATGGCGGGGTCAGGAACCCGCTCAAATTGAGCCGCGTCTCGCCGGACGCAAAGTTCAGTTCGTTGAAATCAACGCGTCTTTGCGCGGAGTTCCAACGCAATCGACCCGTCACTTCGTCAATGAACAGAAATTCCTTGTTGTCGGGACCCGCCTTCAATGCGCCCGCCCCAACCGCGAAGCCGCCGCTCGCCGATGCGATTTGTCCATCCGGACTCAAACTGAATTTCAGCGACGCCGACAGCGGATTGTCAAACAGGGCTTCGTCGCCGCGCAACCCCGCCAGCAATGCTATTTCGTCCCTCGAAAAATCTGTGATGTCGATATCAAGACCGCGAGCGCCGCCGTTTTTCGCCATCGCGCGCGCGACGAAATTCCAGCGTCCGCGCGGACCCTGCCCCGATATTGTGAAACGCGCCTCGCCGTCATGTTTGACAAAGTCGAGGTTCAGTCCTTCGAAAACGGTGACCTGACCATTTTCCGCCTGTTCGAAAGCGAGCTTGCCGCGAACGACGCCCATGCGCTCCAGCGAACCGATGCTTGAGCCTGGTTCAGTGGCGAAATCGACCAGACGATGCAGCGCCGCGGCCAGCGCTTGAAAATGGGTCGAAGCCGCTGCTTCAGGTTGCGTCGCCGTGGCGGCGTCATGATTTGGCGGCGCGCGCAACACCAACGGCTCTTCGCCCGCGGACAGGGCGAGGCCGCCGTCGGCGAGCAGCGTGAGCCGCATATCGACATCGTAGAGATCAAGCCGCGTCGGGCGCAGCGACCCCGACAGCAAAGGCAAAGCCGCGACCGACAATTCGGCGCGCGGCGCCGCGATGATGGAGCGCCCCTCGCTGTTGCTGACCGAAAATCCCTGAACGAAAAGGGAGGGGCCGTGCGCGCCATGTTCAAGGCTTGCCGAGCCAAGCGCGAAATTATAGCCCGGGCCAAACCGGCTTCTGAGTTCTTCCGCCATGCGCGGCGTCAGCTGATCGATCGAAATCGGCCCTGCCGACAGGCGCCACATCAGCGCGCCAGCCGCCAGCGCCAGAAAGCCCAGGCCCACCGCGCAATACTTGATCGCTTTAACCACGCCGCGCGCGGCTGCGCCGGACCGCAGCCGAAGCTGACCCGAGCAACGATCCAGGGGATGCGAATCGCCGAGCGCATCGACGAAAGCCGCGTCCGGGTTACCGCCAGTTCTGGCTTGTTCCACCAAAAGGTTTCATATCCTATGGCCGCGGCTAAGCTGCGGCAATGTTGCGACTCGCAAGGCAATAGACTTATCGAGAGCTCGGAGCCCGCGCAAAATCATGGTTCACGCGGGCAATATGGCGAACCATCAGGACAAAAGGAAGGCGCAATGGCCACAAAATCCCTTTCCATTGGCGATAAAGCTCCAAAGTTCGATCTGCCGCAGGATGGCGGCGGCAATCTCAACCTCGCGTCCTTCAAGGGAATGAAGCTGATCCTGTATTTCTACCCGAAGGACGACACGACCGGTTGCACCCTCGAAGCCATCGATTTCACGGCGCTCAAGGGTGACTTCGCAAATGCCGGCGCCGTTGTGGTCGGCGTCTCGCCGGATTCCTGCGCCAGTCACACAAAGTTCAAAAACAAGCACAAACTGGACGTCGCGCTGCTGGCGGACGAGGCGAAGGAAATGCTGCAAGCCTATGGCGTATGGGCGGAAAAGAGCATGTATGGCCGCACGTACATGGGGGTTGTGCGCACCACCTTCCTGATCGGCGCCGACGGGAAGATCGCTCGTATCTGGAACAAGGTGAAGGTCGCCGGGCACGCCGCCGAGGTGCTGGAGGCCGCGCGAGCGCTGTAGCGCGCTCAAAGCCCGCGAAATATCCCGCGCAAAATCCCGCGCGCCGTCGGCGACGCTGAAAGGACGCGCGCGGCTTCAGATTGCATTTCCTCGCCGGACACAGGATCGACCTCGGCGCCGACGCGCGCCGCGTCCGCGAGAAATTCCGGGCTTCTCAGCATCTCCAGAAACGCTGTGCGCAGCAGCCTGAGCCGCGCCGGCTCGGTCGTCGCGGGGGCGGCGAGGGCGAAGGCGGCAAAGCGGGTCTGGCTGGCGATCGCGCTCATCGCCTCGCGCGCGGCGGGCTGAACGGGAAGATCCTCCGCGTTGGGGACTTGCATACGCGCCGACGCTTCCGCGCGGGAAAACTGCGCGAGCAAATTGACCTTGCCTTCGCGCAGCAGATCGGGGTGGCGCAGGCGCAAGGCCCCGATCGACCAGCCGCACCACGCGTCGGTCTCGCCGGTCTCCAGCGCGCGCGTCACTTCAAAGGCGCTGGAATAGCCCGAGATGATTTTGAATTTTGTGCCCGCCAGCGCATTGAGCGCGCGCGGATATGTCCAGGACTTCGAGCCCGGCGCCAGCGCGGCGGCAAAAGTCTCGCGTTGTGTCGCGTCGTCGAGCGATCGCACGGACGCTCCAGCGCGCGCGAGGCAAACATCGTCATCCCTTTGGCGCGCGCCAATCCACGCGAGCGCGCCAGGATCGAAACCACCGGCATTGCCCGTCAACGTCCCCATGATCGGGGCCGGGCCCAGCATGGCTATCACTGCGCCGTCGCTTGCGGGGCGCGCCGTCATTTGCCGCGCCGCCACGAGACTGGCGGCCCCGGGAACGAGCTTGAATTCGACGTTGGGTTTGCCAGGCAAAAAGCGCCCGAGATGCGCCGCGTATAGCCGCGCGGCCTGATCGTAGGTGGGCTCGGAGGTCAGGCGCTGGCCAGCGGAATCCGCGCCTTCGTTGTTGGCGGCCATGTCCGGGCTCTGACCGGCGGCGAAGCCCACCAAAATCGTGATGGTCTTGCCGGCAATGATCTCCTGCGCAAAGCATTCCTGCGCAAAGAACGGCGAGGCGCCGACGAAGACCGCGCAAAGGCCGACCGCCAGCCTCATGCGCCCGCCGCTGTCGCGCCGACGCTTCGACGGTAGACATCATCGGCGCGACGCTCGAAAGCCTCGGAAAACTTGCGGAAAGCCGCGTCGAAAACCGAGCCGACGATCAGCCCCAGCGCGCGGCTGCGGAATTCATAATCGATGAAGAACTCCACGTCGCATCGGGGCGCGGCGCCCGCGGCCGTATCGCGAAATGTCCAGCGGTTTTCCAGGCGCTTGAACGGGCCGTCGATATATTCAACGAGGATTTTCAGGTTGGGACGATCCAGCGTCACTTTGCTGGTGAAGGTCTCGCGGATGGCTTTGTACCCGGCCTGCATATCCGCGACAATGACCTCAAGGCCCGCGTCGCTGACGCCGCGTTTGCGCACGCGCAGGTCCATGACGAGGGGCAGAAATTGCGGATAGGCCTCGACATCCGCAACCAGCGCGAACATATCGGCGGCGGAGTGGCGGACGACGCGCGTGGTGCGGAACGATGGCATGGAATCCCGAAGCGGATGCGAGGCGACCTTATCGCGCCGCGCGTTTGACATGGCAATGAGCGAATTTGGCAATGAGCGAATTTGGCAATGAGTGAATTTCGCGGCTGATATCACAGCGCGCAGACGATCAGACACAGGCATCCGCGCTCGCTGGCGGCGCGCGGATGGCGCGACCCCATGGGAGCCAGATGATAATCGCCGGGTCCAAGCACGATTCCGTCAAACCGCAGGTCGCCGGAGATCATGAATATTTCCTCGTCCTGATCGTGGGCGTGGCCTTCGTAAATGGCGCCGGGACGCACGTCGAGCAGGATGGTTTGACGGCCCGTATGAGCGTTCTTGCGCAAGGGCTTCATCCGCAATCCCGGCGCAAGCTGGATCCAGCGGCCTTCGCCGGCGCGCACGGTTTTGCCCTGCGTCTGGTCGGACGCGCCCGCGTCGAGCCGGCTTTCAATGCGCGCAAGAAGATCATCCGGCGCCCGCGCCGGCCTGCTAAAAGCCGCCATGGGCGCAAGCGCCGCCTCCCAGTCCGCGACTTTCACGCAGAAGTCCGCATCGTTCCGCGCTTTGCGGCGCGCGGCCGCGTAGTCCTCGCCGCGCAGGGCGCCAAGGGCGTAGAGGGAGGAGTCAATTTCGTCCGTCATTGAAGGCACTTTCTCAAATCCGCCAGTCCGCGCAGAAGCCAGGACTTTACCGTGCCCAAAGGACGCTGGAATCGGCGCGCCAGTTCTTCGTTCGTATAGCCGTGAATGTAGGCAAGTAAAATGGATTCCCGTTGCATGTCCGCGAGCTTCTCCAGACAAGGCTTCAGACGGCGCTTGCCGATCGGATCGCCTTCCGACAGATCGGCGGCGATTGTGTCGGCGAGATCGCAATCCGCGTCGTCAAGCGAGGGGCCGTCGTGTTTGTGACGGCGCAACTCATTGAGGGCGAGCCGCCGCGTCATCACCACAAGCCAGGTCGACGCGCTGCCTTTGGCCGGATCGAATGACTGCGCCTTGTCCCAGACGCGCACAAAGGCGTCCTGGAGGATATCTTCCGCCCGGGCGCGGTCCTTCAGGAGCGAAAGGCAGACTGAGAACAGCATGTCGGAGGTGTTGCGGTACAGGGCGCGAAAGGCCTCGCGATCGCCGCTCGCGATCTGCCGCAACAACAATTCGTTGGTGATGACGCCATGCATGACGACGACCTGGGCATATTTGGTGAAGACTTCGGACGGCGCAAGTTGGCGCGCGTGAATTCTCGCAACAATAGTTTAATTTGCGGGCTGTTTCAACTCGCCGACCGCCCTCGCCAGGCGACCGCCAGACTGGCGCACAGAAGCAAGGCCGCCAGCATGAAGGCCGCGCCTGGGTAAACGCCCGCGGAGACGCTCGCCGAAAACGTCTGCGCGAAGATCAGCGGGCCGATCATGCCCGCGATACCGCGCAGGCTGCCAAGCGCGCCTTGCAGAAGACCCTGTTCCCGTTGGCCGACCGCGCGCGACATGAGCGCCTGTTCGGCGGGCTCTGCCAGCCCCCAGAGGGCGCCAACGGGAAGCCCCATGAGAAACAGGCCTGTCGTTGGCGCCAGCGCGTAAATAGCAAAGCTGAGCGCGCCGAAGACAAGCCCGGTGAACAGCACCGGCCATTCGCCGAAACGCTTTACCAAAGGCCGCACCATGCCTCCCGACACGACGGCGGAGCCTATGCCAACGCCCGCAAGGGTCATGCCGACGGTCGCGGCATCCCAGTTGTAGCGGTAATCGACATAGAGGACGAAGACGCTGACGAGCGAGGCGTGAGCAAGAAAATTCAGGAAAATCGACACGCTGAGCACGCGCGCGACAGGCGTGCGGCGCAGCAGCGCGATCCCGCCCATGACATTGGCGGTGCGCCACACGAACCTCGCCGTGCGTTTTTCGCGCGGCAGGGATTCCGGCAGGATGAAATAGCCATAGGCGAAATTGATCAGGCTTAAAGCCGCCGCCGCCCAGAACGGCGCGCGCAAATCGTAATTGCCGAGCAGTCCGCCGATCGCCGGCCCCAGCACAAAGCCAATGCCGAAGGCCGCGCCCAGCATGCCGAACTTCGCCGCCCTGCCCTCGGGCGGCGTAATATCCGCGATATAGGCGCTGGCGGTGGAAAAACTCGCGGCGCTGAAGCCCGAAATGAGACGTCCGACAAACATCCACGCGAGATCAGGCGCCAGCGCCAGCAGAATGTAGTCGAGCCCGAGGCCGAGGTTCGACAAGAGCACCACGGGCCGCCTTCCGAACCTGTCGGATGCCGCCCCCAGCAGCGGCTGAAACAGGAACTGCATGGCCGCGAAGGCGAAACTGAAAATGCCGGCCATGGTCGCGGCGTGCGCGACATCGCCCCCCTCGAAGGCGAGGATCAGTTTCGGCATGACGGGGATCATCACGCCGAGAGCCAGCATGTCGAGGGCTACTGTGACGAATATGAAAATGAAAGCCGCGTGGCTGGGGGGCGCGGTCGAGGCGGCTGCTTCGGTCATGATCTCTTCTGGCGCGGATGGATCGCGAGCCCCATCGACCACAAAGGCGGGTGGGTGGCAAGGCAAGCCAGGGCCGGCCTGGCGCGGAGACTTGACCGGGATCAAGGAAGCCGTTCGCCCGCTGGCGATACTTCCAAATCGAAACGTCCATCGAGGAGCCGGGGGCCGCCATGGTTGAAATTGCAGACACCGCCGGATGGATTGCGTGTTGAGGCAACCGCCGACATACGCGCAGCCATTACGCGGGCCGTGGTGCTGGCGGGCGGCGACGTCTCCATGATCGACGCGGGCCACGCCAGTCTGGACGAAGTCTATACGCAATATTTCGAGGAGATTTCGAAAGCTGCCTGAACGAGGCCCACGGGGATCACATCACCACAAAGACCAGAGCCAGCAATACGCTCATAAACGAAGGCACGCCGCCGAAAGCTTTTGTGCTTTTTACACCGCGCCTGCGCGAAGCCACGTCCCGATGCGCCTCGGCGCCGGTCTCGTAAGGACAGGCCTGGGCGAACCCGGCTGCATGCGCGGCTTCGGCAAGCGCCTGGACGCCAAGACGCGGCAACGGGGACTTTACTATCATTTTCAGAAGATGACACGCATAGATTGCCAGAGCTTTAACCAGATCAATCGCCCAGCCGCATTCCCCGCGCTGGCGCGCCGCCCGTTGTTGAGGCACAAACACGCATGGACATGACGATTCTGGAACCGGGACTGCGTCTCCTGGCCGCAATCGCGGCAGGCGCCCTGATTGGCCTCAATCGCGACCTGCATGGCAAGCCGACGGGGGTGCGCATTCATGCGCTCGTGGCGCTTGGCGCGGCTCTGTTGACAGCGGCGGGCGCCGAAATGTCGGCGCAAGACGCCTCAGCCGCCAGCCGCATTATTCAAGGCATCGTTGGCGGAATCGGTTTTCTTGGCGCCGGCGTGATCATGCGCGACGACAAGGGGTCGCGGATCATGAACCTTACGACGGCCACGTCCATCTGGTTGACGGCGGCGCTCGGAATCGTCTGCGGACTGGGCGCCTGGAAGCTCGCAGCTCTCGGCGCCGTCATGGCCGTCATTATTCTTACCGTTGGCAACTCAATCGATCAGGCCCTGTTCGGCAGGCTGGGCCGTGAGGACGACCCGGCGACGCCGCCTTGAGGTCACCATAAGTTCTGGATAGGAGTTGCCCGTCCGTTCCAGTATGCCCAGCGTTCATGCCATACTGGCGTTCCGAACGAATCACCTGAATTGAGCATTGTTGAATGGCCGACGATATCGATCTCTTTGGCGGCGGCGATCGCCGTAAAACCGCGCCGACGAAGGCTGCCGCGCCCAAGGCGGTAGCGCCCGTCAGGGCCACGTCGGGCGGCGGCGGCCACCGCAACGGCC
>JANYDZ010000663.1 GCA_025363375.1 Hyphomicrobiales bacterium | reverse complement strand
TGCACTTCGCTCGAGCAGTGCAGGACGTGAACGGCGCCGTCCCCGACTTCCCCGCGGAAACCGCCATTGAGCGGAACATTTCGCAAATTCGCAATGTCGCGCCGGCGATCCCGCGGGGCGTCGGACTGGGCTTTCATTTATGTTACGGCACGCTTGGCGGCTGGCCGCGCTTTCAACCCAAGGATCTGCGCGCGACCGTCGATCTTGGCAACGCCCTGATCGAAGCCGCGGGCCGCCCGGTCGATTATCTGCACATTCCCATCCTCAACACGCTCGATGAAAGTTTTTACGCGCCGCTGGCGCGCGTGCGTCCGCGAGGCGCGAAGATTTTCCTCGGCAACATCCACAATATGGAGCGCTTCGAAAAGCGCGTCGCGCTGGCGCGAAAATACCTGGAGGATTTTGGACACGCCGCCTTCTGCGGGTTCGGGCGCATGCAGCCCGAGGAATTGCAGCGCGTGCTGGACGAACACCTTGAGGCGATACGCGGCGAGGAATGAGACAAGGCTGTCTCACTCCACCAGCTTCCTGCCGCGTTCGCGCACCGTCTTCGGCATAGCCATCAATTCATCGACGATGGCTTGCAATTCATCGCCGCTCGCCGAATGGGATTCAAGCCGCGCCGCCGCGATTTCCTTTTCGAGCGGCGCGCCTGACGGGGCGCAATCAAAATTGAAAAATTGACGCACCTTACGCAAGATGCGGATCGGATTTTTATGCGACGACAGGGCCGTCGCTCACCTGCCTTCTACAACCCACGCCGCGGCCCCGCGGCCCGCGACAAATCCCGTCGCAAAACACGCCTGCAGCAAATAGCCGCCCGTCGGCGCTTCCCAATCGATCATTTCGCCCGCGACGAAAACGCCGGGCGCGCGCTTCAACATGAGATGTTCGTCGAGTTCTTCAAAACGAACGCCGCCGGCGCTCGAAATGGCGCGCTCGATGGGTCGAACGCCGACGAGGCGCAGCGGCAGGTGCTTGATGCGCGCGGCGAGCGCGTCGGGTTCGAGGGTCAGCGGCCCCGCTTCGCGCAACAGCGCGATCGCGACCGCCGACAGGCCGGCCGTCTTGCGCAGAAATGTCGCCGCCGATTGCTTTTTGCGCGGACGGGACAATCGCGTCGCAAGCTCCGCGACGCCCACGTCGGGCCGCAGATCGACGCTTAGCCGCGCCTCGCCATGCGCGGCGATGGCGTCGCGCAACGGCGCGCAAAGCGCGTAGACCGCGCCGCCTTCAATTCCATGCGCGGTGACGACGATCTCGCCGCGCTGGTTCGCTCCCGCGAACGAGAGCGCAATGGATTTCAGCGGCGCGCCGGCGAATTTTTCACGCAAATGACCGCTCCAGGCGACGTCAAAACCGCAATTGGACGGACGCAGCGGCGCCACCGCGATTCCGCGCGCGTTGAGCGTTTCGATCCATGCGCCGTCGGAGCCCAGCTTCGGCCACGAGGCGCCGCCGAAGGCCAGCACCGCGACATCGGCCGCAAGGCTTGATTCGCCCTCCGGCGTTGCGAAGCGCAAGGCGCCTTGTCGGCTCCAGCCAATGAACCTGTGGCGCGCGCGCAGCTCAACGCCGAGGTCCGCAAGGCGTCGCAGCCACGCGCGCAGCAGCGGCGAGGCCTTGAAGCTTTTGGGAAACACCCGTCCGCTTGAACCGACGAAGGTCGGCTCGCCAAGCGCCTCGCTCCAGCGCCGCGCGTCGTTCGGCGAGAAATCCGCAAGCGCCGGCTGGATACGTGCCGCCGCGGCGCCATAGCGCGCCACAAAACCCGTCATGTCCTCGCTGTGCGTAAGATTGAGCCCGCCGCGGCCCGCCAGCAGGAATTTGCGGGCCGGGGACGCCATGGCCTCACACACAATCACGCGCAGTCCGGCGCGCGCCATGGTTTCCGCCGCCATCAACCCGGCGGGGCCGGAGCCGACGACAATCGCGCGCTTGTCTGGCATGGCCTCTATTTCCGCCGCGTCCCGTTCCTGGCGACCGCCAGCCGCGCGCGGATCGAATGAAAGCGCTCCGCGTGAGGCTTGAGTGTCGGGGAATTCACGATGCCAATGGTCCTTGTTCGCAATTCACGCGCGACATTACGTCGCCGGGCCCGTATTTCAAGCGGCAACAGCGCGATCCGCAATTGTTTCGTCAGTTCACGACGACGTGCTATCAGGAAACATGAATCAGCACGCTAAAAACCGCTATCAGGCCGGCCTGCGCGCCCAGACGCCGCCGCCCGCCGCGCCGCCGCCTGTGCTCAATGTGGATGTCGAGCCGCTTGCGCCGGGCCATCACGTGTTTGTCGTCACGCAAGAGCAGGCGGGCGGACGCTTCGACCGTGTGCTCGCCGAAATGGCGGCGGGCGTCTCGCGCACACGGGTCAAAAGCCTGATCGAATCGGGATATGTGACCATCAACGAAGCCCGCGCCGCCGATTCCGGCGTGAAACTTCGTCTTGGCCAAAGCATCGGCATTGACATTCCCGAGCCTGAAGCGGCGGCGCCCGCCGGCGAGAATATTCCGCTGACTGTCGTCTTCGAGGATGAGCACCTCATTGTCATCGAGAAACCCGCCGGGCTGGTGGTGCACCCCTCCGCCGGGCACGAGACGGGCACGCTCGTCAACGCGCTGATCGCCCATTGCGGCGATTCTCTGTCCGGCATCGGCGGCGTCAAACGGCCCGGCATCGTGCATCGCCTCGACAAGGACACGACCGGCCTGCTGGTGGCGGCCAAAACCGACATCGCCCATCAGGGCCTCGCCGCGCTGTTTGCCGACCACGGCCGCACGACGAATTTTTCGCGCGAATATACCGCGTTCATCTGGGGGGCGCCCGAACGCCGCAAAGGGATGATCGACGCGCCGCTGGCGCGCCATGGAACGAACCGCGAGAAGCAGGCTGTGGTGCGCGGCATGCGCGGGCGCGAAGCGATTACCCATTACGCGGTCGAGGACGTGTTCTGCGTCAACGCCGAGGGCAAGCCGCTGGCGAGCCGCGTGCGTTGCGCGCTGGAAACCGGCCGCACGCATCAGATACGCGTCCATATGGCGCACGCCAATTGCCCCGTCATGGGCGATCCGCTCTACGCCATGGGATTCAAAACCAAGGCCTCCCTGCTCCCGGAAAAAGCGCAAAAGCAGATGGGATTGCTGCGGCGCCAGGCCCTGCACGCAACCTTGCTGGCGTTCACGCATCCCGTCAGCGGCGAGGATTTGCGTTTCGAGAGCAGATTGCCGGCGGATTTGCGGGCGCTCGACAAGGCGCTCCGGGCCGGTTGACGGCGGCTGGC
>JANYDZ010000199.1 GCA_025363375.1 Hyphomicrobiales bacterium | reverse complement strand
GGGGGCGCCGCCGCCGACGGCGCGCCCTCGCCGCTCGCGACCTGTTGCCGCCGTCGCCGCCCCGTTATTTTCCAATCACCATTCGGTAGGCGGCATCGATGTTGGTGGGCATGCGATCCTGGCTGCCCCAGGCCGGATACTCGGGCATTTTTACTTCTTTCTGGATGTCGGCAAGCGATTTACCTTCCCGGACCAACTTGCCGACCCGATCCACGAGCAGCGCGTAATACCCCTCGCCGTCTTCGAATATTTTTATCGTGCCGGGCGCTCCATGTCCGGGCACGACATGCTCCGGGTTGAGCGCCTTCATCAATCTGGAGGCGGCGAGCATGTCCTGGATATTGACGAACGGCCGAAAAATATTCACCTGCTCGTTGACGAACGCGGAGGCTGAAAACAGCACGCGCTCTTTTGGCAACCAGATGGCGGTATCGGCTTCGCTGTGGACGCCTTTCAGGTAAATCAGTTCAAACGTCCGTTCACCCAGGTCGATCCTCATCCTGTCCCTGTATTCCATATGCGGAGGGATGAACCGGTAGCCTTCGAGCGCGGCCTTCATTTCCGGCGAAGAATTGGCGAGCGTTTGAATTCGGTCCGGCGCGGCGCGCTGGGCCCCGCGCATCGAGTCTCCGGCTCCGGCGGCGGCCACGACCATGGCTGGCGGCGAGAAGAGATAATGACCCGTGGAGTGATCGGCGTGAGGCTCCGTGTTGATGACCAAACGGACCGGCATCGAGGTCAGCTTCTTCACGGTTTCCAGAATGGAGCGCGATTCGATCGGGTTTTGCCCGGTGTCGATCACCACGACTCCTTCCTGGGTGAGAATGATGCCGCTGTTGGAATCATAGCCTTTTCCCTTGTGGACATAGACGCCTTCCGCCAGTTTCTGCACGCGTGGACCAAGGTCCTGCGCGAATGCCGCGCCGAGAAGCGCGAAGGTGGCGAGGGTCCCGATCATGCCTGCAGCCGTGCGTTTCATCTTGGAATTCCTCGATTTCGAGACTTGATTGCGCGTCGTTGATCGGCCGGCGTCGATGGTTCCCGGCTCAATGCTATTGCATCGACGGTCCTGCCGCCAACTCGGAGCATCGACAGACCTGGTATTGCCATCGTCGGGTCGCGCCCTGGCGCATGGCGAGCGGGACATACTTGCGTGAAACACGCCCGGCGAGCCAGGCGTCCCGCTCCTTCACTCCACATGACTGAACTCAAACGCCTTCTTCACGAGGTCCGCGCGCGTCGCCATGAAGCCCGCGAACATCGCCTGCGCCTCCTCGCCGCTCATGGGTATCGGCGTGAGCTGCATCTTCGCGGCTTCCGCGATCAACTCGGGATCGCGCATCGTTTCGGCCAGCGCCTTGCGCAGCGCCGCGACACGCTCTGGCGGCGTTCCCGGCGGGGCGGCGAGGGGGCGCGTGATCAGCGAGGGGCCGAAAACAAGTTGGCCGATCGCCTTCATCTCGTCGGTTTTCAGCGCCTCGGTGATTGGCGTCGCCTCGCCGAAGAACGGCGACTTGCGGTCCATGCCGACCTGCACGAACAGGTTGAGATCGCCGGATCGGACGTCGCGCATGTAAGAGCCGCGCACGCTCGATTCAAACAGGCCGCACACGCCGTCGACCTCGCCGCGCTGCATGGCGAGCATGATGTCGCGCGTGCCGGAATAGCCGTTGATGACCTTGGCCGGAGCGCCCAGCGCGTTCTTGAAGAACAAGGGATAGAGGCTGGTGTCCGCCGAGGGCGCGCTGGAGCCGAAGACGATGGTCTTTTTCGCGGCGACGAGATCGGCCAGCGACTTGATTCCGACGCCGGCGCCCTTCCAGACGCCGCAGGACATCAGGTCCGTGTCGAGGCTGCCGATCCAGTTGAACCTGTCGACCTGAAACAGCGCCTGCTTGTTGTCGTAGAGCGGCTCCAGCGCGACATCCGACGAGAAAATGCCCAGCGTCAATCCATCCTTCGGCGCCGCGCCAAAAAGCATGTTGGCGACCCTCAGCCCGCCGCCGCCGGGCGTATTGCGCACAATGACGGAGGGCGCGCCGGGAATGCGCCTGCCGAGGAATTGCGCCACAAGCCGCGCGCTCGTGTCGTAGCCGCCGCCGGGTCCGTAGCCGACCTCGATCGCAATCGTCGCGCCTTTGTAGAAGTCCGACACCGCGTCGGCCCGAACAGGCGCCGCGTGGGCGCAGACAAGGCCGGCGACGGCGGCGAGCAATCCGCCAAACGCTTTACAATACATCGAGACTCGTCCCAAGCCAGCGCCATGCCCGCGCGCCGCATTCCTTCACCCAGGCCGCACCCTACATGAACGCGCGCGAACTGTCCCGGGCCTCGACGGCAGGGCCTCAACTACTTGCCCTTCGCGCGTTTCTTTCGCTTGAAGCGCCGCCCACGCGCGCCTATCGCTTCGCCACCGGCAACAGCGGCGTGAGGTCGGGACGCAATTGCTGATCGAACGCGTGCAGGATGATCGAGGTCTGGGCGTAGTTCGCCATCAGCAAAACCATTTCGACGAGGTCCTTTTGCCCGAACAGTTTCAAGGCCTCGGAATAGGTTTCCGACGACAGACGTTTCTGCCCCAACAGTTCGCGCGCGGTCCTGATAATCGCCGCTTCCTTCGGCGACGCGCCCTCGATGGCGCGGCGGAATTTGACTATGTCGACGATGTTTTGCCCAAGCCCCGCTTTCAGCGCCGCTGGCTCGTGGGCGGCCCATTCGGTTTGCCCGTCGGTTTCACGAATTGTGGCGAGGATGACGAGTTCCGTAAGCTTCGCCTCCAGCGCGACGCGGTTGCGCAAATACCAGTTGATTTCCCTTATATGGGGCGAAAGCTCCGGCGCGTTGAGCCAGATTCCGGCGGGGCCGATCAACTCGGCGCGCAAGCGGCTTTGCGGATCGACAACGGCGTCGAAGGCTTTTCTGCCGGCCTCATCGAGATTGTCGCGCTTGACCAGCGGCAGCCGCGACCGCGATTCAGGATGAATATCCGCGGGCAATTGCAGCTTCTTTTCCGGCACGATTTCGACCGGCGGTCCGCCGCTCTGCGCCAGCGCGGCGAATCCGGAAACTAGCAGCGGAAAAATCGCCGCAATGAGAACGCGCGACGAGCCGCGGCGCAATTGCATGGTCATATCCTCATTGGCGCTTGTAACCGGAGCGTCGTCGCCGGTGGCCAGAGGGCGGCGGCGGATTGAATTCTAGAATTTGCCTTCCCAAAGGCAAGGCGTTCCCGCAACGAGGTCCCGACACGAGGTCCCGACACGTCTTCGGCCACGGACCACCCGCGCGGGCGCCGCGCCTCACGGCCTCACGCTCGCCCTTGCCCTCTCCACCAGCCCCGGCGCCATTCTGCGCGTCGTTCCCGCAAACGCCTGCATCGCCTCCCCCGACAACGGCGCAAACTCCGCCTGCGTCTTCGCCAGCGTGTCGAGAAAATCCCTGTCCTTCAGCATCGCCTGAAACGCCGCTCGCAAGGCGACGACCCGCTCGGGCGGCGCGCCGGGCGTAGCGATGAGCGAGCGCCCCACAAAACCCGTGCTCGAAATCAATTCGAGAACGGCCCGCTCGTCGGCGTCGCGCGCGAATTCCACGATTGCCGGCACGTCGGGCAGTTCGGCGAAACGCTCCGTGCCGTAGACAGTGAGAATGTTGACCTTCTTCTCCGCCAGCCAATGGGGATAGGACGCCTTCAGCGTCGTCCACGAGGAGAAGGCGCCGTCGACCTCGCGTTTCTCCACCGCGGCGAGCATGTCGTTGGACGCCTTGTAGCCGGCGACGATCTTGAACTTCGTGCCCAGCACATTGTTGAGGGCCACATGGTTCATCACGGTCGGCGAAGTCGGCCCCGTGCCCGCCAGCGGGATGGACACGCGTTGCGCGTCGGGAATGCTTTTCACCGCCGCGTCGTGCCGCGCGAGCGTGATGTCCACTGTGTGGGACATGCGGCCGATCCAGTTGAAATCGGCGGATCTGTAAGCGACGCCGGGACCGCCGAGCACTTCGCTCAACAGAATGTCCTGAATCGGAATGGCGAGCGCGCCGCCGTCTTTCGGCGCGATCGAATAAATATAATCCGTCGCGCGCAAACCGCCGCCGCCGGGCATGTTCTGCACGATGATGTTGGGATTGCCGGGAATGTGTTTTCCCATGTGGCGCGAGATCAGCCGCGCGTAAAGATCGTAGCTGCCGCCGGGGTCGGCGGGCACGGCGATGGTGATGGGTCTGGCGCGGTAAAAATCCGCGGTTGAAGGGGATTGCGCGGACGCGCCGCTCGTCGTGGCGAGCGCGCAAACGAAGAAGGTTGTCCGCAGGATCGACATGCGCGCGCCTCTATCGCCGGGCGCGCCCATCAGATATCGAGGCCGTCCGTCTCAAGCGCCAGCTTCTCGACGATCTTCTTGATTTCTTCCTGCCTGGGATTCAGCTCCAGCGCCCTTCGAAAGGCGCGCACGGCGAGCTTTTCATTTTGTGTCTTCTGCAGAATAAACCCCATGCCCGCGAGCGCGCTGAAATGGCGCGGCTCCAGCTTCAGCACCCTGGCGCAATCTTCCATCGCGCCGCCGTAGTCCTCCATGAGGAATTTCACCGTGGCGCGCTTGTTCAGCGCCTCGGCCCAGTCGGAATGCATCTCGAGAACGCGGTCGAGCATCTCGAGCGCCAGCATATTGTCCTTGCCCTGCATCGCCTGCATGGCGCGGCTCATCAGCAGATCGGATGTGTCCGAGCCCGAGCGCATCCACACGCGTTCGATGGCGGTGGCGATGCCGCGCGCGTCGCGGTCGTCCTGCGCTTTGGCGAGCTTGTCAAAGAGTTCGTCGAGGATTTTCGCGCGCCCGGCGGGCTGGGTGATGTCGGGCTTGTTGGGGTCCGGTTTCTCGGCCTCGGTCTTTTTAGGCTCGGGCATGGGATGAGGCGCGGCATTCTGCGCGGCGGCCAGCCCGGTGAAGGCGATGCCGGAGAAGGCCAGCGCGCCTGCAAAAGCCAGCAGACTGAAAAAACTCCGGGGAGAGCGTTCGATTCCTTTGCGCATCCGCGAAATCTAATGCGCGGCGGCTGTTTCGTCAAAGCCGGCCGCGATCAATTTTTCAACAACCCGCAATTTTTCAACAACCCGAACGCAAACACCCCGGCCGCGGCCAGGGTGGCGAAAAATCGCGGCTGAAGGCCTCAGCCCTGGCGGGCTTTGAAGCGCTTCTGCGTCTTGTTGATGATGTAGACGCGGCCCTTGCGACGCACCAACTGGTTGTCGCGATGGCGCGAGCGTAGCGATTTCAATGAGTTACGCACTTTCATGGGAATCCCCGAAAAACGGAAACGGCCCCGGGAACGTCCGTGGCGCGAAGTTGAGAGGGATATGCCCGAGGGCGCGGACAAGGTCAAGCGTGACGCTGGCGTTGCAACTCCCGATGGGCTACCAGTCAAGCAGAATACAGCCATCCCGGGAGGAAACCATGCGCCTGAAGAAGACACTCGCCGCCACCACCGCGTTGATGTTGTTTATGTCTCCCGCCTTTGCGCAGGCGCCCGCGCCCGCTCTGGCGGGCAAAGTCTCGGCTCCCGGCGAAGCCGCGATGGAAGGCGTTGTCGTCACGGCGAAAAAGGGCATTGTCGCCGTCAGCGTCGTCAGCAACGACAAGGGCGAGTTCAGCTTTCCCGCCGGCAGGCTCGACGCGGGCAATTACACGCTGAGCATCCGCGCCGTCGGCTACAATCTCGAGGGACCAAAGACCGC
>JANYDZ010000590.1 GCA_025363375.1 Hyphomicrobiales bacterium | reverse complement strand
CCCCGTGGATTCCGTAGACCCATGCGGTGCGGATGATAATATGCTTTGGCGCGGCGGCGCGCACCAGCCTTTCGCCCAGTTCCTTGCTCGCGCCATAAACGCCAAGCGGAGCGACGGGATCGCTTTCGCGATAAGCGTCGGGCTTCGCGCCGTCGAAAACATAATCGGTGGAAAAATGCACCAATGGAACATCGATCGCGCACGCCGCCCGGGCCAGCGCCTGCGGGCCGGTCGCGTTGCCGGCGCGCGCGCCTTCAACATCGCTTTCGGCCTTGTCGACGGCGGTAAAGGCGGCGGCGTTGACGACGAGCCGGGGCCTCGCGCGCGTCAGCGCCGCGCCGACCGCTGCGGCGTCGGCGATATCCACCTCCGCGCGCGTGAATCCGACGGCGTTTGCGCCGCGCCGCGCCGCCAGCTCAATCAGTTCGCGCCCCAGTTGGCCGCCGGCGCCAAACACCGCGATTGGCGCGCTCATGCCGACACGCCCAATCTCTCGCCGCGATAGACGCCTTCGCGAATGCGCCGCCACCAGTCGGGATTGTCGAGATACCATTGCACGGTCTTGCGCAGGCCCGTCTCGAAGCTTTCCAACGGCGTCCAGCCGAGTTCGCGGCGGATCTTGCCCGCGTCGATGGCGTAACGCTGATCATGTCCGGGCCGGTCGGTTACATAAGCGATGAGTTTTTCGCAGGGGCCGCGCGCGGAATTGGGCGCGAGTTTGTCGACGAGCGCGCAAATGCCGCGCACGACTTCGAGGTTGCTGCGTTCGCTGTTGCCGCCCACGTTGTAGCTTTCGCCCGGGCGGCCCGTCTCGGCGATGGCCTGCAAGGCGCGCGCATGATCATCCACGTAAAGCCAGTCGCGCACATTGTCGCCCCTGCCATAGACGGGAATCGCCTTTCCCTCGAGCGCGTTCAGAATCGCCAGCGGGATGAGTTTTTCCGGGAAATGATAAGGCCCGTAATTGTTCGAACAATTAGAGAGCACGACCGGCAATCCGTAGGTGTGACGCCAGGCGTTGACGAGATGGTCGGACGCGGCCTTCGAGGCGGAGTATGGACTTCGGGGACTATAGGGGGTGGTCTCGGAGAACAGGCCTTCCGCGCCGAGCGATCCAAAGACCTCGTCGGTGGACACGTGATGGAACCGGAAAGCCGCGGCCTTCTCCGGAGCAAGGCCGCGCCAATAGGCCAGCGTCGCCTGCAGCAAAGTGAATGTGCCCACGACGTTGGTCTGGATGAATTCGCCGGGACCATCGATGGATCGATCGACGTGGCTTTCGGCCGCCAGATGCATGACAACATCGGGCTGGAATCCGGTCAGGAACTCCCGCATTCCTCGGGCGTCGCAAATATCCGCGCGTTCGAAGCGATAGCGGTCATTGGCGGCGACCGGCGCGAGGTTGTCCAGATTGCCGGCATAGGTGAGCTTGTCGACGACGCAGACCCGATGCTCTGTTTGCGTCAGCAAATGTCGAACCACGGCGGATCCGATAAATCCGGCGCCCCCCGTCACAAGATAACGCTTCGACATTGCAACCTCGGGTCAGAACGGCGAGACAAAGCTGCTGAAGGCGGGCAGGCGTCCATCCTTTTCGGAAACGACGATTTCACGGTGCGGAATCGGCCAGGAGATCGCCAGGTCCGTGTCGTTCCACATCAGGCCGGCGTCGCATTCGGGCGCATAGAAATCGTCAACCTTGTACACGACTTCGCAGTCCCGCTCGAGCGTGCAAAAGCCATGCGCAAAACCGCGCGGCAAATAAATCTGCTCGCCGCCCCCGGCGGTCAGGGTTGCGCCGCACCAGCGGCCAAAGGTTGGGCTGGCGCGCCTGAGATCGACCGCCACGTCGAACACCGAGCCGCGCACCGCCCGGACCAGTTTCGCCTGCGCGTGAGGCGGCTTTTGAAAATGCAGGCCGCGAATTGTGCCGCGTGGATGGGATAGCGAATGATTGTCCTGCACAAAGCGGGAGGAAACGCCCAGCTTCATGAACACCGGCTCGACGTAGGTCTCCATGAAGAAGCCGCGCGCGTCGTTGAATTTGCGCGGTTTGATCACAATAACGTCGGGGATTTCCAGGCGCGTTGCCGAAAATTTTTCCATGCGCCTATTAAATAACCGGCGTCTTTCAAGTCAAGGAATGTTTCCCGGAACTGTCCGGACTTCCTCCTGAAAAACATAAAACGGTAAACACGAAAGTTGGATAAGCTTGAATTTGGAAAATATAGATTGGAAGTTCAAGCCCCATTTGGTTTGGCCAGTTTGATTTGGCGCTGGTTGAACCTGAATGGTTCAAAGCGATGAAGGCGGCCGCCGTTATTGCGCGCCGATCGCTCCAAAGGCGCGCACGACATTCTCGTAGACCGGCCGCTTGAAGGGAATGATCAGTTCCGGGAGCAGCGCCATGCGCTCCCAGCGCCACGCGTCGAACTCCGCCTTGTGGGCGCCGCCAGCCGGCGTCTTGATGTTGATTTCGCCGTCGTCGCCGGTGAACCGAAGCGCGAACCATTTTTGCCGCTGGCCCTGATAGCGGCCTTTCCAGGATTTCCGCGCGACGTCGCGCGGCAAATC